>JBDTTM010000112.1:0-10593 GCA_039930605.1 Bacteroidota bacterium | reverse complement strand
AGTTGGCAGATAGCAGTTGGCAATAAGCAAGAACAGCCAAAGAAGAAAGTTGGCAGATAGCAGTTGGCAATAAGCAAGAACAGCCAAAGAAGAAAGTTGGCAAATAGCAGTTGGCAAAAAGGAAGGAACAGCCAGGAAAGAAATAATAGCGTTCTAATATATAAGAGATAATAAAAAAAACCTAAAATCAAGATTGGCTGTTCTCATTGCGAAGTGCAAATTGCGAACTCAAAATTGATTTAAGATGGGAACATTTCGTGATCTGGGAGCTTACAAGAAGGCATTCAGCCTTTCGATGGAAATCTTTGAGATCACAAGTAAATTTCCAAATGATGAGAGATATGGATTGATTTCGCAGATAAGAAGATCTTCGAGATCAGTTTGTTCGAATGTGGGGGAAGGGTATAGAAAAAGACAATATGAAAAGCATTTCGTTAGTAAGTCGACGGATGCCGATATGGAGAATACAGAAACGCAGGTGTGGTTGGATTATTCATTGGCCTGTAAGTATATTAATGAAACGATTTATCAGGAGTTGATCATAAAATCAGAAGAAGTGGGAAGGATGTTGAATCATATGATTGAGAATCCTAGGAAATATTTTAATAGCAAATAGGAATTATTTTCGGCTGTTGAATTTGCCAACTGCAAATTGCCAACTGCCAACTTCAAAAAAATGGCTAATTTAAAAGAGGTAAGAATCCGCATCGCATCAGTAATAAGCACACAGCAGATTACAAAGGCGATGAAGATGGTGAGTGCGGCAAAGCTGAGGCGCGCGCAGGAAGCCATTGTGCAGATGCGTCCGTATGCAGCAAAGTTGCGGGAGATCATGGAAAATATTTCTGATAGTCTCGACAGCAGTACAGGCGGAGTTTTTGCAAAGGCACGCCCCGTACATAAAGTGCTCATCATTGCAGTGAATTCCAACCGTGGATTGTGCGGGGGATTTAATGCCAACATCAACCGTGCTGTGAACAGAATGGTGCGCGAAGAATATGCGGCACAGGCAAAAGAAGGAAATGTAAAAGTGCTTGCGATCGGAAAGAAAGCAACTGATTTTTTCAGCAAGCAGCCGAATGTATATGCGGGCAATCACAATGATGTTTACCTGAAACTGAATTTCACAAACGTTTCTGCAATTGCAGAAAAGGTGATGAAGGAATTTTCCGATGGCAATTACGATAAAGTGGAAGTCGTGTACAACCAGTTTAAGAATGCCGCAGTACAATATGTAATCACTGAGCAGGTTCTTCCGCTGGCTCCTGTGAAACCCCAGGCAACAGGAACGCAAGTACATAAAGGAATGCGCGCTGATTACATCTTCGAACCCAATAAAGAAGACCTCGTTCTTGATCTAATTCCGAAATCGATCAAGATCCAATTATATAAAGCGATCCTCGATTCTCATGCATCTGAACATGGAGCGCGTATGACATCGATGAACAAAGCAACAGACAATGCCGGAGAAATTTTGAAAGCATTGCGACTTGAATACAACAAGCGCAGACAGGCAGCGATCACAGGAGAGATTCTGGAGATTGTAGCGGGCGCGGAAGCGCTGAACGGGTAGAGGAGGAGGAAAGCGGAAGTCGGTAGGAAGAAGTCGGGAACAGCCGAAGCAGACGGGGAAGCGGAAGTAGGTAGGAAGTAGGAAACAGCCGTTAAACAACCAAGCAGCCGTCATTAAGTCATTAGTCATTGAGTCATTGGTGACAGCCCTCAGAGGAGTAGCCATTGCGAGAAACTGCCAGCCAACAGACTTGCCTCTGCGTAGCCGCTTCGGCGAAGCGCGGAGCAATAGCGAAGGTTGGAAGCAATCCCCAAAGGTGTAGTCATTGCGAGGTACGAAGCAATCCCCCATTTGAACTCTGAATCCATTGACTAGCATACTAAATACGACCACTAGAGATTTCCTATAAACAGCCGCCTTTTTCAGAGATGAGAGAGGCGGTTTTTGATTTGGGGGTCTTTTGAGTAGATTTACGGAGAAGTTTTAAAACACAATTGACATGAAAAAAATATTTTTGTTCTTGTCTGTTCTTTGGATTCTATTTTTTTCTGAAAAATGTTCTGCTCAAAATTATTCCATTTACGGATTGTGGAAATGTAATACCTGTAGCGATAGCTCCTGTTTGATGGGATACGATTACACTACCGGAATATGTGACAGCGTAATGCCTTTTAGGGGTCGCATGGTAGTTCCGAATTTTGATCTCGCAAGTGATCCCTTTAACGACAGACTTTTTTTCAGAAGTTTTTCTGACAGTATGCCCGATGGATTTAGGATTTTAGATATACCGACACATGATTTGTGGGACACATCACTTTTTGTATTTGATGAGATGGAATATGATGCTTATCATAACAGAATAATTTATATGAATGCAACTTCATGGAGTTCTCTTATGGTTCTCGATCTTTCTTCGTTCCAAATAAGTACCCTGTGTGCAGTTCCAGAGCAACAATCCGGCATCTGGAACTTTGACAGAACGTTTAATCCGTTCTCGCAAGAATATGTTTACACATACGACAGTGCAAATTTCATTCACTACATTGTTGTAAATATTAATTCGAGGCAGGTAATTAGTTCTTCAGTAGTCAACCCATCAGATTTGGTAAAGAATGTTGTTTATGATTATCAAACAAATTCTTTCTATGGAATAAATGATCAAGCAAGGCGAGTCGTTTTATTTGACCCGCATACTGGAAATTATCAACCTGTTGCATCATTGCCGGCTGATTATAGTGGATTGTATAATTCAGAACGTTCAGAATTTGATTGCGCAAATCACCGCTATATTATGCCTTACGGTGACGCACAAAACAAGCGCAGATGTGCAGCCATCAATGTTTTAACGGGCAACACAGATTATTACATTTCATCTTTTCCGGGATTTATGTTGGGAAGTATTTTTGGATGCTGTGATATAATCCCATTAGTATCCGGCGATACTGTTACATCGGTTTATGCTAAAGCATATCAATGGTACTTAAATGGAAATCTTCTTCCCGGAGATACTTTGCAGTCAATTGTTGCAGGCAGTTCTGGATTGTATAAATGCAGCATCACGACATTGGATAACAGAAACATTTTTACTGCCGAAGTCAATTTTTCTATCGCGCAGATTCGAGATAATCACAATCTCATTTTTTCATCTATCCTGGCCCCCAACCCCTTCCATGCCACCGCAACATTATCAATCATTGTACAAAATGCACTTGTCGATTGCCAACTTAAAATATACAACACGTTAGGCGTTCTCGTTCGAGAGGAAAAAAGATTAAATATTAGTCCCGATAGCCATGGGGATTACACATTACAAAGAGATGGCTTAAATGATGGGCTGTATTTCTATGAACTTCGAGCTGACAACTACGAACATATCAGCAGCGGGAAGTTTATTATTGAATAGGAATTATTTCGCCTGTCTTTTTCTTTCATTCACAGGTTCTTTGTTGTGATTGGCAAAATACCGGGTTTGGGTATTCCTAGTTTATGAGTACGTTTGATAAAACCGCAACACACACTCCTGGTGAAAACGTTTTTACAAATACTGTTACTTCAAAGTATCTCTTTTTTAGTGGCTGCGCAGCAACCGGTTACGAATCATTTGCTGTCATTGAATAAAAAGAACCTTTCAACTTTGAGAACTACAATTCCAGATGAGGTTATTCAGCATCATGTATATTCACCTGAAATGATCTTATATTCCCGGGATACAGTTGCCGCCTCATGGGTTTATAAATACACTGCTTACATGCATTATAACAACGACTCATTACTAGAATCAAGTCTTACTTACGATACAGTCGCCAATGTCCCTCTCACACACGATACCACCATCTTTGATACACTTCGGAGAACATTGCTTAATGAGAATCAGGTATGGAATAATGGATGGCAGAATAATTTTAAACTGGAACACACTTATTGGGACACCAACTTTTTTAACCGGACGACCAAATATTACAATGGAAGCGGAACTACGTGGACCCTTTATCATGCTGATTCAACGTATGGTTTATCTGACATCAATGGTAACCTGGTAGAGAATTATTATGATTTGTTTGACATCCCTTCCGGCATATTTAAAAAACAGTCTAAAACGCTAACTGACTTTGATGCATTCAATCGCATGCAAAAAAGAAAAAGTTACCAGTATGATACGACATCAATACAATATGTAATCAGTTGGCTTGACTCCAATATTGTTTATGACAATTTCTATATAGATCAAGCAATCGATCAGATCAGTTACACCTATAATTCAGGAATACAAACTCCTTACCTGAGAAATGGTGCAATATTTAATGGCATATATGAGCTTGATAATATTCAAACGCTTAAGCAATACAATGTGCAGCAGCAGATATGGGATGATTATTCCCGTCAAACCAGCACGGGGCAAATTTGTAACAACCTCGATTCTTCTTTAAGCGAGACCTGGATGATAGGTACAGGATGGCAGGCAGATGCCGGATCCCGTTTCATTTTTAATTTCATTGACAGTTGTGATTATGATGAATTCATCATTCAGAATTTCATACCCTGGCTCGGAACTTATCGGAATGCATACAAATGGGTATATCCTTACCAATCAACTTCAGGAATTGCGAAGAATGTAGATCATCAGGCAGAGGTTACAATTTTTCCGAATCCATTTCATGAAACAGCAACCTTGCATTCACGCCCGTTAGCTTTCGGGAGAATGAATAACAATACACAATTGAAAATATACAAT
Source organism: Bacteroidota bacterium (assembly GCA_039930605.1). Classification (GTDB taxonomy): domain Bacteria; phylum Bacteroidota; class Bacteroidia; order AKYH767-A; family 2013-40CM-41-45; genus JAPLDB01. Next base: position 5,848 of record JBDTTM010000112.1, on the reverse strand, counting down.
ATGTTTGGCGTTCTCGTTCGCGAGGAAAAAATAAATAATCCTGATTCATATGTCTTGCATCGCGGGTCTCTTCCCGATGGATTGTATTTCTACGAACTAACAACTATCTCCAATGAACTAAAAGGTAGAGGAAAATTTGTAATTGATTAGTTTTGTAATCCACCACATTTCAATGAGCAATAAAATAATAGCAGCATCATTCCTTTTTATCTCATCATTCGTTCATGGACAGATTTTTTTTCAAAAGCAATTCGGAGATTCCACGCTATATGGTTATGATGCTCAATCAGTGCAGCTTTTAACAGGTGGGTCCTTTGTAGTATGTGGTGTAAGGGGAGAAAATCAATTTTCCACGAATCCTTGTATTGTCAAGTTTGATTCCGTGGGAAATGAATTATGGAACAAGGTATATGACAATACATTGAACTATTTTAATGCGGATTATATTGAACAAACCAATGATGGCGTCTACATTCTTACCGGCCAGGGAAATGCCAGTGATGAAATGTTCCTGCTGAAAACGGACTCGGATGGAAATGCGGAATGGTCTAAAAATTATTTTGGGCCGACTCACAAGGCAAGTGGACAACAGGTTATACAGACAAGTGATGGTGGATACGTGGTTGTCGGAGATGTTCCCGATTCCGGATTGTATACAGGTGACGTGCTGATTAAAACAGACCCAGCAGGAAATATTTTATGGAGCAGGTCATTCGGCCAGGTCACTTCGTGGTGCGTGCTCGAAACAGCAGATGGCGGTTTTGCTGTTTCAGGTTACACTTACAGCAACCCGTTCACAAAATTTATTATCAAAACAAATGCAAATGGAAATATAACGTGGTATAAAATTTACGACACACCATCAAACACAGGTTCAGCATTTTCATTCTGCCAAACGACAGACGGAGGATTTATTATTGCAAGTAAAACAGACGGTTACGGCGCAGGCGGAACAGATGTATGTGTATTTAAAACAGATTCTTTAGGTGCTGTGCAATGGAGTAAGGCTTACGGAGGACCCCTTGATGACCATGCAACCTCGATTCAGCAAACTTTTGACGGAGGATATATTGTAGCCGGGACTACATTCAGTTTCGGCAGTAATTTTAGTTATGATCTTTATGTGCTAAAACTTGGCAGTGCAGGAAACGTCATCTGGAGTAAAACTTATGGAAAGGGCGGTTACCAGGAAGGGGGACCTTATGCTATTATAAATGTTAAGCAATCTCCAGATTCAGGATTTATCATTGTCTCAACGGTTGGTACAATAGGAGGATTCGATTCAAAGATTTACATTGTCAAAACAGATGCAAACGGATTTAGCGGTTGCAATGAAGGAAATCCTCTAACAGCGGTTACACCGCTCATGGTTCAGGCAATTGATACTTTTATTTCGGTGAATCCACCTCCGATTTCAGCAACGGCTTCCGTAATAAGTGTTACCAGCACAGGATATGTAACAACGATTTGCGAATCTATTGGTATTGAGGAATTGGCTATAAATGCAATAAGCCTGTTTCCAAATCCATTTCATGAAACAGCAACCATGTATTCACGCCCGTTAGCTTTCGGGAGTATGAATAACAATACACAAATGAAAATATACAATGTGTTAGGCGTTCTCGTTCGCGAGGAAAAAATAAATAATCCTGATTCATATGTCTTGCATCGCGGTTCTCTTCCAGATGGTTTGTATTTCTACCAACTCCGAACTAATAACTCTGAACTAATAGGAGCAGGAAAATTTGTGATTGAATAAATTAATCTCCTTGCAATTGATTACTTCACGCAAATAAACTTTTTAGCAATCGTTTGCTCTCCAGCGAGAATTGCGAAAAAAATTCCTTCGCTGAGTCCAATTTCCTTTGCACTCAGTTCATGTTTTTGTAAAATCACGCCAGAGAATTTCTTCTTAAAAACCATTTTGCCGAGAGCATCATAAATGAATAGTATTGCTTCAGATTCTTTCGGAATGGAAATGTCGAAAAGATCGTGAACCGGGTTGGGAGAAATCTGAAATTCATTTTCTGAAGCTTGGGTGTTTATCCCTGAAGGCGTACAATCCAATTCCAGGTGGAAGATAGATTGAATAAATGCAGGCAAACCAAGCGATGAAGTTACTCCGGTAAATTGTGGATCGAGATCAACACCATTGTCTACATAGTTGCAACCGATACCTTGTGTATTCGGGAAATTGATGATGCCAAGAAAACTACTGAACGACCTGGTAACATAAATGCGTCCGTCATTGGCAATCTGCAAAGCATAAATGTCCGGAGTTGAACTGAGAATGGTTTTGGAAGCAATAATTGTGGCAGCATTTCCTGAAGTGAGATCATATTGAACAAGCGTACCAAGCGGGTCGTAGTTGCTGACGTATAAATAATCACCTGTGCGGGAGTATTCAATTCCATATACATGGTAACCTACAGGTATTGTAATCGGATTGGAAATGATTCCTGAATTTTCATCGAAGTCGAAAATCTCAACCGTATCCTGGTAGCCGATAGCGACTGCAATTTTATCACCACAGGGAGAGAATTTCATTTCACCATAAGTATTCTGAATAGCCGAATTATTGTGCACAATACCTGTTGTGCTGATGACCGGTGCCGGTTGCAATCCCGCAGAGGTAAGCTGGTACACAACAAAATCAGCAGTACCCCAAAGATGAATGGCAATCCTGTAATCACCATTGGCCTGTTTCAGCGCTGTCAGTTTCTCCGTGACATCACCAACGATGAATACATTTTTTGCACTCGTATCCACATCTCCATTTCCTCCCTGGAGATTCATGTCCACAATTGAATAACAAAAGCCATTTGGTCCGCCAGCTTCATCAACAGTAAATAGATAATAGATCGTTGTGCTTCCGGGAAGCGGAATGCAGATGGAAGATTGCGTGGAGCTGATGCCGCCGAATAATCCTGTGCCATTCGGCATCACCTGGTGATTGCGGTTCCAGACAGTTACTCCGTCAGTATAAAATAAAAGATTTCCGTTCACGTCTGATATGGTCGCACAACCTTCATTCGTTACCATTGCTCCGCCGGAAACAGCAACAGGAGGACCGGCAGAAAAATCCAAACCGGCATTGACACCGAAGAACCATTTGTCGGCTTCATGTTGTGCGTAAGTGGTAAAACAAAGGAGAAGAAGGGTAAGGGGTAAAATTCTTTTCATAGGAGTGATTTTTATTACTTACAAAATTAAGCAATAATATTCCGGGTCGTCTTTGGTTAAGACAAAAGAGATGCTTTGGTAGTGGATCAGTGTATATTCAAAGGATACCTATTCCTCCTATGGCGAATCGGGATGACAAGCTTAATAGTCTATAATCCAGATAGAAATTTATCGGGTAGCGTCCCGATCCGACATGAGTCAAAACGTTACTTTAATTAGTAAACGAACCCGTCGGACAACTTTGATAATCGTGCCGGTCAACTCCAGCGAAGGGAAGGATCTTTCAAACTGAACACATGGTTTGATGAGAGTCGAAAATCCAATTTGTAATTGGTATATTCGTATGACATCCGTTCCCGATAGCTATCGGGATCGATGGGATAATCAAATATTATTATTTTCCCTCATTTAATAAATCCCACTTCACATCCACGTCCCAGTTCGCGCGCACCGTCAAACTTTCTTTGTAATAAAAAACACGCTCAGGTTGTTTGTGCTGTAAGTAGTTTCCTGTATCCCATTCATTGTTGCTATTGAGGTCTTCAATGATCTTGAGACGGTAAATGCGTGGATCAAGAAAATCATAATTGATGGTGGTGTCTGAATGAAATGTTGATTCGCGGTAAATGGATTCCTTATCATCGATCAGTTGCAAAATGTAGTTTTTATCATGAGAAGGAATCTTCATCAGGATCGCCATCGTTCCGAAATCTGTCACTGATTTCGTCCGGAACAAAAGTTGCATCGAATCATTTCTTAAACCAAAAATATCTTTCAGGCTGCCTGCAGGAATTTCAACAGCGTAATTTGCTTTTTCTTTCCGCTGAAAATCGATGGTGAGATTTCGTTTCAGAGAATCGGTAAAAAAAAGTTGTGGATTTTTTACAGCAATTGAATCTTCGGTGACGCGAATTTTTGCCAGATCAAAACTATCAATTGGATGATTGAACATTACCTGAAGCTTTTTATTAAGCTCCAATCCGTTTATCGATTTAGATGTGTATTGTGTAGATAAAACAGGCGGGTACTTCATTTTAAGTTTAGGATCCAGGACTTTCAGGCGGATTAAAATAGTATCCCTGGTACCATCATGTTGTAAAATAAAATTCAAAGAGTCACTTGATTGATTCCTGTACCAGAATATCATTGTGTCCTTTTTTTCTGAAAGAGAAAAGGGAAGTAACCGCATCTTAGAACTGTCGGACAAAAATTCTATTTTCTCATTTAACAATGGCAATGTATACGCAACTATCACGTGACCTGGCTCATCGCAGCCGGCTTTTAACAATTGCTGCTTCCTGGTTTCTTTAAAAAGGCTCAATGTACTTTTTGATTTTCCTGCCTCTACGGTTTCAGTATTGAATGCAATGGCTTCTTCGCTATTGTCAAAAAGGTAGTTGCTGTTATTGTCTTTCAGGGCAAAAATTCTATAGCTGCCGGGAGAAACATTTTTTACTTCAAAGGAACCATCCTCAGCGGTTTTTGCAAAATAATCAGGGAGTGATTTCAGCGGCAAAGAATCGTCTGTGCCGCGGTACACCATGATGTAGATTCCTTTCTCATTTTTTTTGTCGAAGGCATTTTGTACGATTCCCGGAACCTTCAGTGAGTCGATGACATCACCGGTGGAAAAAACATACTGAAAATCTTCTACTGCATTTCCTTCCCTGATATCGGTTATTGCATTTCCGAAATTCATCGTATAGGTCGTGTGTTGCAATAAAGTATCCTCCAGGTGAATGTGCAGCGTCATCTTTTTTACCTTGATATCAGGCGTATGTTTTAGGGGAGGAGAAACGACCAACTGCGTGTTGAGATCCTTCAACGCAATGTATTCATTGAATGAAATGCTGATATCATGCACATTAAAAAGGGTAGAAAAATTTCCCGGAGAAGATTTTTTTACCATTGGAGGTTTCACATCTTTCTCTCCGCCGGTAGGTGCAACCTGGATGGCACAGGAAGAGGCGATCAGCATCAAGGCATAGACAGAAAACAAAAACCTGTTGCGCATCAAATCAATTTTTCAATTAGCGAAATAATTTGTCCAAGGTAATGGGCATCTGTTTCATCAAAGTCTGAAAGTTTGTCGCTGTCGACATCTAATACTCCGGCTACTTTGCTGTTCTTGAAAAAAGGCATTACGATTTCTGATTTGGATACGCTATTGCATGCAATATGTCCGGGGAAATCATCGACGTTTTTCACGATAATTACGTCTTCGCGCTGCCAGCTTGCACCGCAGACTCCTTTTCCAAATGCAATCCGGGTGCAGGCAACTGGTCCCTGAAATGGCGCAAGAACCAATTCTTTGTCTTTAACAAGGTAAACGCCCACCCAGAAAAAGTCCATACCGTATTTCAGAGCCGAAACGATATTGGCAAGATTCGCAATGATATCGGATTCACCTTCTACCAGTGCTTTCACCTGTGGAATCAGCAATTCATACTTCTCTTTTTTATCTGTGACCGTACCGGGAATGAGGATGCTTTCGCCCATCAGAAAATTTTTTGCAAAGATGAAGAAAAAAATTTCACCGGCTTTGAAATCGGATATATCGCCTGAAAAATCTTTAACGGTTGTATAACATATATTGCTTAAAAAAAATTAAACACATAGCTCACATAGGTTCACATAGAAATCCGAACAGCCATTTACCACTGAG
>JBDTTM010000111.1:0-10621 GCA_039930605.1 Bacteroidota bacterium | reverse complement strand
ACAACCAATGCCATTGGTTCATATACTTTTCCTGTCCAGCCGATCGCAATGAATACAAGTGCTGTCCCCATGATTGTTGCAATCGTCATTCCCGAAATCGGATTGTTGCTGGAGCCGATGATACCAACAATGCGGCTGCTTACTGTCACAAAGAAAAATCCAAAGACGATGATGAGAATTCCAATGAGAAATTTATTCAGAATGCTGTCACCGGGAATCATTGGCAACAATGCCATTAATAAAACGAGTGCGCCACTGCCAATCAAAACCGTTTTAAAGGAAAGATCGTTTTCTGTTCTTGCTACGACTGCTCCGCCTTTTTCCTTCATCGAGGCAATGCTCTCTTTGAAAGAAGAAACAATCGTTGGTATCGTCTTAATGAGCGTGATAAAACCACCTGCAGCCACTGCGCCTGCGCCAATCTGCCTGATGTACGTCCGGTAAATCGCTTCAGCCATATCTCCGAACGAATGTGTTGCAGGATCCCAGGCACCTTTCCCGCCAGCAGAAGCAAGGTCTTTCAGGAATCCGAGTTTCACCTGTTGAGCTGCAATGATGTCGGGCGGAATTAAGGATGCAAGCAATGGTATCAATCCCAACCATGCAAGTACACCGCCAGCCACCAACACACCTGCAATCCGTGGACCGATGATATAACCCACACCCAGGTATTCAGGTGTGATGTCAGCATTCAATGTTGCAGAAGGGAAATATTTATTTGATTGTTTGCTAACCCAAGCCGGCGTTTCGGAAATGACATGAAATACTTTTTGAAGGATGGCATAAACCATTGAAAAACCAAGTCCCATGTAAGCTGTCTTTGCAAAGTCTCCACCTTTCTCCCCTGCAATTAGTACCTGCGCACAGGCAGTGCCTTCAGGGTAAGGTAAGTTCTCATGCTCCTTTACAATGAGTGATCTCCGCAATGGAATCATCATCATCGTTCCCAGCATTCCACCCAAAACTGCCAGCGTGAAAATCGTCCAGTATTCAAAATACTGCTTGCCCATGCTGATGCCGGCTTCGTTGGCAGAGAGAAAAAGAAATGCCGGAAGGGTGAATACAACTCCGGATGCAATGCTCTCCCCTGCTGATCCTGTCGTTTGGATAATATTATTTTCTAGAATGGTTGTCTTTAAAAATTTTCTGCCGAGGGAAATGGCCAATACTGCAATCGGAATTGATGCACTTACTGTCAATCCGGCTTTGAGTGCGAGATACACCGTTGAAGCACCGAAGATGATCCCGAAAATGGAACCCATCACGATTGCCTTTACAGTAAACTCTTTTACATTATCGGTCGCAGAGATGTACGGTTTAAATGTTGATTCTTTAATTTCCATAGGTACGGTTGGTTTAAAGTTGGGCTAATGTATAAGAAAGTATTAAGTAAAAAGTATTAAGTGCCAAGAATTAACAAAGGTATTGAGGGAACCATTTGAACGCCTTCCTACCTCGACACCCAATCACTTAATCACTTCATCACTACTTTTCTTAGTACTACATTTGTTCCGTGAGTAATCAATTCAAAATTTACAAATCTTCCGCCGGCTCAGGAAAGACATTCACACTGGTAAAGGAATATTTATGCCTGGTGCTTAAACAACCCGGTGAATACAAACACATCCTGGCGCTCACGTTCACCAACAAGGCGACAGAAGAAATGAAGTCGCGCATCGTGGAGTCGCTGATTCAGCTTTCGAAGAATGAAAATGAAACCTTGAAGAAAATCCTGGCTGAAGTTATTCCTGAAGAAAAGATTCAACCGAATGCCCAACGCGCGCTCGATAACATCCTCCATGATTACAGTAATTTCTCCGTCACCACGATCGACAGTTTCTTCAATCGCATCATCCGATCGCTTGCACGTGAGATGCAGTTGCCTCTGCGCATGGAAGTAAAAATAGAACAGGATGAAGTGATCGCTGACATTACTTCCCAACTGATGCAGGAAATCAGCACAGACCCTGCTCTATTGAAATGGCTTACTGATTTTGCAATTCAGAAACTGACTGATGACAAGGGATGGAATATTGAAAAGGAAATTTATGGAATAGCAGCGGAACTTTTCAAAGAAAGTTCTTATAACCAAAAAACTCATAGCCGCGAAGAGATAAAAACCTTTTTTGAAGAGCTGAAAGGAATCAAATCACGATTTGAACACCAAATGAAAACCTTCGGCAATGAGGGTATCAATGCAATTTCGGCGAATGGACTGGAGATTTCCGATTTTGCTTATGGCGATAAAGGCGTTGCAAATTATTTCAATACGATCAGGATGAACATCCCCGGCGAGAAATACCATCCGACCAAACGTGCAGATGAAGCTGCGTTTAATTCTTCGAAATGGTTTACAAAAACGTCTAAAAAGAAAACCGAAATACTTTCACTGGTTGAAAGCAAGTTGCAACCTTTGCTCCAGCAGACAATTCAATATGTGGAAAATAATTTTCCGGTTTATTTAAGTGCTATCGAAGTATTGAAACGGATCTTCCTGTTGGGTATAGTTGAAGACCTGAAGAAAAAACTCAGCAAATACCGTGATGAAAATAATTTACTCCTTATCAGTGACACGCCAAAAATACTGAGCACTGTAATCAGTGAAGAGGAAACCCCTTTTGTATATGAGAAAAGTGGTACACGTTACCATCATTTCCTCGTTGATGAGTTCCAGGATACCAGTAATCTGCAGTGGAAAAATATTAAGCCCCTCGTTATTAATTCACTCGGAGGCGGACATTTTGGAATGGTCGTGGGCGACATCAAACAGAGCATTTACCGCTGGCGGGGAGGCAACATGAACCTCCTGGATACACAGATTGAAAAAGACCTGCATGCTTTTCGTACCCTTATTACAAAAGAAAATCTTGACACCAATTATCGAAGCGGGAAAACCATCGTAGATTTTAACAACGTTTTTTTTTCTGCCGTGCCAAATGTGATTAATCAATCACTTGCGTTGAATGGTGAAAACCCAATGGACAGGGCTTATTCCAAAGACGCTGATCAAAAGGTAACAGAAAAAAACAATGCACACGGAAGAGTGGAAATTTACGCACTTGCCGCAGATGAAACCGAAGATGATGAATCTTCATGGAAGGATCTCTCGAAAGATAAAATGCTTGAAAAAATAAAAGATGTAGTTTCAAGAGGATATAGTTACGGAGACATTGCCATACTCGTCAGGAACAATTTTGAAGGTGATGATGTGGCCACTTTTTTAATTGAAAATGGAATTACACAGGTTATTTCACCAGACTCACTCTTGCTCATTCGGTCACCTGAAATCAGGTTAATGCTGAACCTGCTTTTCTTCCTGGACGACAACCTGAACCAGATCGCTAAAAGTGAGATCCTTTTCTACTACTCTACAAGGAATAATCGAAGTACTGAAAATATGCATGCTGTTTTTTCAGGCGCCGGTAAGAAAATTTCCTACAACAAAAAAAACGCACCAACACTTTTCGAAACCGGGCATCTTGATGAATCACTTTTCAGCAAAACGCTTCCCGTTGATTTTACGTCCAGGATACGCACGCTGTCTAAACTTCCATTGTATGAATTGTGCGAACAGCTGGTTCTGCAATTCTCTCTATCGAAAACCGATGCATACGTCCTTCGTTTCCTGGAAATGATCCTCGAATTTTCCGGAAAGCACGACTCATCCATCCGTTCATTTCTGAATTGGTGGGATGAAACAAAAGCAGAAAATAAGATTTCTGTAATTACTTCCGAAACCGGGAATGCAATCCGCATCATGAGCATACATAAATCCAAGGGATTGCAATTCCCTGTTGTCATCATGCCCTTTACTGACTGGAAATTGTTGCCTGATTCACGCGATGTGCTGTGGGTTGAAAGTGAGATTGAACCATTTTCCAGTTTCGGTAAAATTCCGGTAAGCCCCAACAAAGCAATGAAGCAATCGAGTTTTGCTGCATCCTATCAGAATGAAACCGTTCAATCTGTAACAGACAACATCAACCTGCTGTATGTTGCATTCACACGGGCAGAAGAAGAACTTTATATCTATACATCATCTGCAGAATCCAAAGAATTCAATTCAACAGGGAAATTATTGCAAGCCGCGATTCAAAGCAACAATGAATGGTCGGCAAAATATGCTGAAAAAAATATGCTGGCGCTTGGAGATCTGCAACAAAAAAAGCAGCGCACAGCAGCAAAGAAAAAAACAGCTGAGCCATTTGAACCCGTCGATTATCCTGCGATGAACTGGCATGATAAGATTCGACTGAGCCTGAAGTCCGATGAACTGATTGAAATGCTTGATAACACCGTGAAACGTGCCATCAATTATGGAGTGCTTGTGCACCGGGTGATGTCCTCCATCCAAAAAGAAACGAATGTAAATCGTGTGGTAGAAAAATTTCATTCGGAAGGAATTATCACAGCAGAAGAGAAAGTGAAATTGTTGAGCGAAATCGGTTTGTTGTTTGAAGTAAAAGAAATCGAAACTTTTTTCACCGACGAATACAAAGTGATGAACGAGCATGAAATTATTTTACCTGACGGAGAATCGCTGCGCCCAGACCGTGTCCTGATCAAAGGCAACAAAGCCATTGTGATTGATTTTAAAACCGGGAAAGAACAACCCTCACACCAAAAACAAATCAACAGCTATGCAGACGCATTGTCAAAAATGCAATTCACTTCCATTGAAAAATACCTGATTTACATAGCCGAAAAAAGAATTTTGCGCGTGCAATAATTACTCAATACTTTAGCCTGCATTAACCGTTATTCGTAAATCTTTAGATTCGTAGATTCGTAGATTCGCAGACTTTCGATATTCGTACCATCGTTATTCGTACCATCGTTATTCGTACCTTATGTATGTAAACCGCAACCTTAAAATCACCGTCATCGAAGACAACAAAGCAATGTCTGAAATGATCCGTGATTACCTTTCAACGAAGTTCACAGCTTCGGAGATATCAGTTTATAATACCGGGGAAGAGGCACTCATCGGGCTGATTGCAGAACCTGACGTGATTGTGCTTGACTACAACCTGGATTCAGAAAATGCAAAAGCATTAAACGGCATTCAGATTTTAGGTAAAATAAGAGAGCGCTATAAAACTCCGGTTATCTTTTTATCATCCCAGGAACGCGCAGATATTTCTGCAAACACAATTAAGTACGGTGCTTATGATTACATCGTAAAAAATGAATCTGCCTTCAGCCGGCTTGAAATTGTAATCAACAATATCATTGGTCACTCTGATGTGAAAAAAAACCTTGGCACGCAAAAATTTTTTAATACTATATTGGTTGTGCTGATGGTTGTGCTCATAGTCGGCTTTATCCTGATGAGGATGTTTTAATTCTCCCACTCACCTTGCCCCCGTTGGTTCCATTTCTCTTCTTCTTTTTTTCCCTTTCCTGCTTCCTACTTTTGACTAAAGAAAAAGTCAATCAATTCGTAAAACTGCGTGACTGTAAGTTTTGATTTACCATCCAGGTACTGATCAATTGCAGTGCTGATTTCTGACGGACTAATCTGGTTGTTCCCATCAACATCCAGCGACCTGAATGATACAGGAATTTCTTTCGTTGCTTTTACGGAATTACCATTGCCCGAAGTCGCATTGGAATTGTTGTCAGTGTTGCCTGTACTTCCAAATTTATCAGTATGATGCAGGTATTCAACTATTGCAGGCAAAGCTGAAAGCGAATCTGATTTCCATCTTGCTTCCATCATCTCCTCCGTAATAGTTACGCCGTCTTCATTCACCAGTGCATCTTTTCCTGAATTGAGTTCCTTGTCACGATAATCCGGAATACCATCATCATCACTATCCACAGGCTTTCCATTTGCATCTACCTTTGTATTCTGTGTGGAATCAATCACAGCATCATCCACATCAGGTATTCCGTCATGGTCTGCATCTTCCGTTCCCAATTCCACGAAGTCAACATTTTTAAAATCAGCAGGATTCTGTTTGAATTTATTTTTTTCCTTCCGCGGACTTTCACGCTTTCCAGACAAATCATATCGCAAGGACACAAATGCAAAAACTATTTTATCTTTCATACCGTTTCCCTTTCGCGAATCAGCACTTTCACTATTGATATTGTCAATGAGATCAGTTTTTGTCAAATGTACATTCGCACCAAAGTGCATGGCAACCCTGTCTGATATCCGGAATTTGACACCTGCGCCAACAGGAAAACCAATGGTTGATTGCCGGTATTTTCCGAAGCCATCAATGTTTTCATCCCGCAAATCTGTCTCGTATTCATAATCCCGGTAAATGATCTTTGCATTGCCAGCCCCTGTATCATTCTGGTCAACACTGCGTATGGTACCATCTTTCCAATAGTGGTAATAGTTTCCGTTGGCATCTTTCAAATCACCGCGTGCATGAAAGACCATGTATTCAATGCCTGCACTGATATAAGGAGTCAGGAACTGGCTGTCTTTTTTCCGGCTGAAAAAATCATAACGCAATTGCAATCCTTCAGCTACAATCCCTGATTCAAAATTCAATTGCGAAGTCGTGTTTTTTTTCTGCCCGGATACCCTGCCGCCAAGGATAAACAGGGAAATCGACAACCTGGAATTCGTATGCTTTTGTAACTCGAATTGCAAACCACTCTTGGAAGTCACCGGCTCATTCAAATGAGAATAGCCGACATCTCCCATGAAATACATGAGCCCTTGTGCGACTCCGATTACCGGCAGCCTTGAACCGTGATTTGATGTGGTATCACGATCTTTTGAAAATGACGTAATACTTATCAGTGAAAATAAAAGCAGGAAAGAGATTTTTGGAAAATGGCAACTCATTTATCAGGCAAATTCATCAGCAGAATTATTCTGCTTCAACGGTTTCGGTTCTCGCTTCTTTAATGGAGATTCGATCTGCATTTCTGTATGCAACAACAAATGCATCCGGAATTTTTTCCTTTGTCCGCTGGCTAAAACTACTTGCAGATGCATAGCTGTCAAAATTCCCGACCATGTATTTTCTCCAGCCATTCTGTTCTGTCAGATCAACGTGCTGGTCAAAATGGTATTTCTGCTGGAAGAATCGATCATCACGCAAAGGGCTTTTACGTGTAGCCGCTATCTGAATTTTATAGAAAATTCCTTTTTGGGGTGCCGGTATATAAGTAACCAGTTTCCCCGCTGTTGACTTTTCATTTTCCTGCGCAACGAGATTTTCTGCAATGTGTTGAGATTGTTGTTCAGCACTGGCAGTAACAGATCCATCCGGTATTACATTGGTGGAAGCCGATGCTACATTGGTCTTGGATTCATCATCTCCGCCATAAACCAGCATTCCGGACACTTCAGGATTACCGGATTTATCACTTTGTGCAACCAGGTTGTAACTGATTTTAATAATTGGTTCTGCAGGTAATTGGCTCCATAAAAATGTTGCCTTCTGGTCACTGAACATAAATTTTGCGCCGGAGGAACTGATTTCAGAAACGGTAAACCCGGCAGGGATATTATCAACGAAACGGGCCGTATTTTCTCCACTTCTTGGGTGGATTGATAAAACAACTTTATACTCTCCGCTTTCTGGTGTAATGGCAAAAATTTTACGTTCCACTTCACCGGAACTCACAGGTGTCGTTGATGCCGTAAAATTAAGGTGGATTGGATCCATGTCAACTTTTACACTTTGATTGTTTTCAGTATAAAAAAAAGCGCCCGGAACCGATTTGTTATCAGTTGCATTTGGATCAGTTTGAAATTTATAAGAAACGTTGATCGAATTATCACCTGGAAGAGATGTCCATATAAACTTCGCAACGTTGTCCTCAACTTCAAATTTTGCTCCCATGGTTTCTACAGGAATTGCAGTCCAGCCCAGTGGCAGTACCTGTTGCAGCATCGCATACCCGGATGCATTTCCTTTATTTAGAGTCAGGTTTACAACGCATTCTTCACCGGGGATAAGATGAGGTACAACATTTGAAATGATAGTAACTTCCGTTTCAGGGTGAACGAAAAAAGAAGCCAATAGAACGACCATCGCAGAGATGGCAATGCTTATAATTTTGATCATCTGTATGTATTATTCAAACGGAAAAGTAAGTCAAGCATTTCTCCGTTTCTCCTCTCAAATCCTGAGTTATGCAGGGAGAATTGTTGATAAGCAATATGTATAAGCCATCCACTTTGCTCCGGAACAATGTGCGTGCGTGATTTTATTTTTTAACCTTTTTTAACCGCACATTAACTTTGGGCTAAGTAAGCAGGGCGTACATTTCGTCACCCATAAATTGCAACTCAATGCATAAAACTCCGCTCCTTGCTTCATTGATTTTCCTCTCAACTTTCGCCATCGCTGATGTTGTTCCAAAAACGTACACCACAGTTCGTCTTTCAGCCCCGATTAAAATTGATGGCTTACTTGGTGATGAAGGATGGACGAATGTCCCTGTGGCAGATGGGTTCGTGCAACTGGATCCAACAGAAGGAAACCCGGTAACACAACGCACTGAAGTCAAGATTGCATACGACAACACTGCTGTATATGTGAGTGCCATGATGTATGACACTGCGCCTGACAGCATTTTACATGAGCTTGGTTTGCGTGATGAAGGTGAAAGTCTGAATGCGGATCGCTTTCGTTTTGCCATTGACACCTACAACTTGCGCCAGGATGGATATGTGTTTGATGTTTCTGTGAGCAATGTGCAATCTGATCTCAAGAACAGCGATCCTACTTTTGATGCAGTTTGGGAAAGCGCCACACATCGGGGAAAAGATGGCTGGAGTCTGGAAATGCGTATTCCTTACAGCGCCCTTCGCTTTCCGAAAAAAGAAGTACAGCTCTGGGGATTGCAATGTGCACGCGTGATCCGCAGAAACCGCGAATATGATCAGTGGACACTTACACCTAAGGCAGCGCAAAACAGAATTTTATATTGGGGAACCATGAGTGGTATTTCCAACATTGAATCTCCATTGCGTTTATCACTTACTCCTTACCTTACCTTATATGGAGAACAAAGTCCGAATACAGATGGAAGCAATAAAACAGTATATCAAACATCAACTTCCTATTCTTTCGGTGCTGATTTGAAATACGGAATTGACGACCGATTCACGCTGGACATGACGCTCCTCCCCGATTTCAGCCAGGTGCAAAGCGACAACAAAGTCAAAAATCTGACAGCCTTTGAAACAGTGTACGATGAGAACCGTCCGTTCTTTAAAGAAAGTGTTGAGCTTTTTGCAAAAGGGAATTTATTTTATTCACGCAGGATCGGGAAAACGCCGGGGCTGTTTTATAGCGTCCCTTTTCTCCTCGACTCAGGAGAAGTGATTGAAGAAAATCCCGACAAAGTAAGATTGCTGAATGGCGTTAAAGTTTCAGGCCGTACAGATAAAGGGCTTGGAATCGGTGTACTCAATGCCGTGACTGCAGATATGCATGCAGTGGTGAAAGATCCTGAAGGAAACAAAAGAGAAATACAAACTGAACCATTGACGAATTACAACATCCTTGTCCTTGATCAGAATCTTCCGCACAATTCAGATATATTCCTCGTGAACACAAACGTAATGCGCGCAGGAAATGCCCGCGATGCAAATGTGACCACAGCGCAGGGAGCTTATGAAATGAAAAGTCATTTGTTCAAATTCACGGGCAGGTATTCTATGAGCCGCATATACGATCACACTTACAATACAGAAAATAATCTGGTGAAGAAAAATATCATCGGCAACCAATACAGTTTTCTCATAGATAAAGTGAAAGGTGTTTGGAACTACGGTGTCGTGCATGAATGGGGTGATAAAAATTATGACAAGAATGACCTTGGAAGAATTTTTATTCATGACTATACTACTGACCAGGCATACATTTATTACAATGCAAACAACCCCTTCTGGAATATATTCAAGTATGGACAAGGTGGCGTAAACTTTAACCGTGACGGGCGTTTCAGCAATGGCGTCAAAACGAGTATGGATGTCAGCATCTGGGAATTCCTCCTCTTTAACAATAACTATTCATTAAATACAACAATCGGAACGAGCCCTACTACCGGGCGCGATTACTATGAACCACGAATGGAAGGCAGGTATTATAAATCACCTTCTTCTTATTATGGATCTCTCAATGCATCGACAGATTATAACAAAGTACTTGCTTTTGATTTTGGCGGACGTTCTGCACGCGCTGACGCCAATGGTTATTTTTCCTATGGCTATTATGTTGTTCCCATCATCAGGTTCAGTGATAAATGGAACATGAAGCTGAACGTCTTTTGGGATAAGTACGAAAATGACAGAGGTTGGGTAAATACGATTTCAGATAACGAAATTATTTTCGGACAACGCACCATTCAAACCGTCGAAAACACTTTGACGACACGATACCTGTTTAAGAATGACATGGCTTTGACAGTGACTGCGCGACATTATTGGAGCAAAGGACATTACAACCAGTTCTACATGCTCAATGATGATGGAACTTTAACCGAAAACAATTCCTATGTAGACAACTACGATTTCAATACCAACTTTTTTAATGTGGATGTAAGTTACTCCTGGCAGTTCGCGCCCGGAAGTTCATTCATCCTTACTTACAAAAATGAAATCTACCGTGATCCATACCCTGTTGTTCCCAATGAG
>JBDTTM010000110.1:0-10641 GCA_039930605.1 Bacteroidota bacterium | reverse complement strand
AGGCAATCCACTAGCACAGAGGTAAGCATCACCAACGGTTTTTATTTTTTCGATATTATGTTTCTGAATAATGTAATCGAAGGCGCTGAAGCAGTAATGTATTTCAGCCACCAATAGTTCGGCACTTACTTTTTCGCTTACATTAGTGAAGTCTTTGAAATCGGTAAACATGACTGTAACCAATGTAAATGCTTTGGCTTTGGCTACGCCTGTTGTTTTGAGTTCTTCGGCTACTTCTGAAGGGAGAATGTTGAGTAGCAATTCATCCGACTTCTTCAGCAAATTATCACTTCTTTGTTTTTCTTTTTCAGCATTGTCTTTTTCTTTCTTCACTTTATTGCGCTGACGGTAAACAACAATTAAAAAAATAAGCGTGCCTGCAAGACCAGCAATTATTGAATTACGGACTAATCGTTGCTGAATATCTTTTTTATCCTGCTCTGCTTTGGTGCGGACTTCTTTTTTATCGGTTTCATATTGCAATTGTATCTGGGTTATTTTTTCAGCTGACAATTGATTTACCAAGCTGTCCCGGTAAATAATATACAATTTGTAATTCCGGAAAGCATTTTTGCAATTACCTGCTGTGCTATCCAATGCAGCTAAACCACTATAAATATCCTTAATATGCTCTTTGCTCCCTATTTCTTTTGAAAGCGCAAGGGCATCATCAAAATATTTTTTTGCTATAGAAAGATTGTGCAGTTTGGTATTCACCAAACCAAGATAGATATATGCTTCATCAATTCCGTCTTTCTCTCCTATTTCTTTATATATTTTAAGAGCATCAAAATTATTTTTTATTGCCTCTTTATAATTACCCTGTTCACTATAAATGAGACCGATTTGGTTGTGTGCATCTGCGACCCCGGATTTATAATCAATTTCCTGCCATGTTTTTAAAGAAGCAAAATGATTTTTTAATGCTTCGGAAGGATTGCCAAGTTCGTAATAAATAATTCCGATGTGATTGCTGGAATTAGCAATTCCCCATTTATCTCCTATCTCTTCATAAATTTTATGAGACGCCAATTGATTTTTCAAAGCTTCTGGATAATTGCCCATGAAATTATAAATGCTTCCAATGCCAAGGTAAGAACGGGCAATTCCTTTTTTGTCGCCTATTTCTTCTCTTATTTTCAAAGCAGCAAAATGATTATTCAATGCTTCGGGATAATTACCAAGAAAACGATTTATAATTGCAATGTTATTGTAAGCGTTGGCTTTGCCATTTAAATAAGTAGATTTTTCATTTCCTCCTGAAGTAGTGAGATTTTTTTCAGTAAGTGAAAACGCGTCCTCAGCATATTTTTTTGCTATGTTATAGTCACCTTTTAACCAAAGTTGTTCACTTAAAGCATTTAAGGTATTCACTTTATTAGCATCTTCTTTTGCAGTAATTAAAATTGTTTGTAATGAATCAATGGTTTTATTTTGTGCGCTTGTTTCAAAAGAATACTGAATAAATAAGGAGATTAGAAATAGTTTTGAAACAAAGTTTATCATTTTGTTTTATTTAGATCATTTCTTCCACAAAGTTAAACTTCACCAAGGCTCTTTGCTTCAGCAAAGCGGCTACGCGAAGGCAAGGTTTTCTACGAAGTACATATCAATCATTCCCTTATTCTTCGCTTCAATTTTTCCTCTGTGCCCGCAGTTGAATTTTGTTTTCACCAATTCATACGTGCTGCCGCTGATGTTTATTTTACCTGCATCTGAGTTTTGTTCCATACGGGCTGCGAGGTTTACGGTGTCGCCCCAGATGTCGTAAGCGAATTTTTTTACACCAACTATCCCTGCTACTACCGGACCTGTGTGAATGCCGATGCGTAACTCAAACGGAATTTCCCCTTTGGCTTCTTTTTCTTTTTTGCGTTCTAGCATAAAGTTGCGGATTTCTACTGCTGCATTTACAATATCAACAGCATGCGTAAACGTTAATGCAGGCATTCCGCCGACGCAGATGTAGGCATCGCCTACTGTTTTTATTTTTTCTACCCTGTGTTTTTGTACGATGTTGTCAAATGCACTAAAGCAATAATTAATCTCATCAACCAATAATTCGCCACTTACTTTTTCACTTACAGCAGTAAAATCCTTAAAGTCGGTAAACATGACCGTTACCAAGCTGTATGTTTTTGCTTTGGAAATACCATGCTGTTTTATTTCATCGGCAATTTCTGAAGGAAGAATATTCAACAGTAAATCATCTGATTTCTTAAGCAACTCATCGCTTCGTTTTTTTTCTTCAGAAATAATTTTATTTTTTTCTTCTAATTCAACATTTGCTTTTTGTTTTGAACGAAACCTGAAATAAATTCCGGCAGCAATCAGAAATAATAAAATAGCAATGCCAAATAAATAATTGCGGCTGAGTGATGCAATTTTATTTTCACTTTTTAATTTCAGCATAGACGTTTCGTTCTCGCTGATCTGTTGTTCTGTTTCAAAACTTAACGAACTGTATTTTTTTTGGTCAGACTGCAAACTATCCTGTAGAGAAATAATAGTTTTGTAAGCCTCTTTAGCTTTTTCATTGTTGCCGGTTTGCTCATACAATTCAGCAAGGAGTTTATAGTCTCTTAATTTATCTAAACGCTGGTTATTTAATCTCACTATATCTTTTGAAAGCAAAACAATTGCATCCTTAATCATGTTTTGTTGAATTCTTACTAATGCCAGGTAGTAATCAGGAGCCACGGTCCCTGACGATGGGTTAACTGGTATATGGTTCTCTTCTATCAATTTCCAGCATATCCCGAGAATAGTTTCGGCCCCATCCAAATCCCCTGTTTTAATTTTATAAAGCGCCTGAATTTGTAATGCAGAAGCCAGGTTATCAAAAGTTTTAATTTTTTCTGATTCTTTAATTGATATATCCAAATAGTAGGAAACACTGTCTGACTTACCGGACATCAGCTTTGCGAGAGCAATATTTGTAGCTGGAAATGAAAATACATCACTATCATTCAACCTTTTAAATTCATTAAAAGCAATAGTTGAATATTTTAGACACTGGCTATAGTCCTCATTTTGCAAATAATAAAAACCAAGAACCGCAACATTATTTATCCACATTGCTCTGCCATTTGGACGAGCAAACTGTTCATTGCTTTTATCATTTTCTGGAATCGTATCCATATAACTAAGCGACTTTTTCAAGTTATAAATAGCTTGGTCAAGTAATCCTGTTATCCTGTAAAAACCACCCAGCACATAATAACAATCTGTTAGCCCAATAGAATCATTACTTATTTTGTATTCTTTCAGTTTCTGATTGAAATATTGAAATCCTTCCTTCAATTTATTTGAATTACGATAAGGCAGCCTCAATCTTCTGAAAAATTCGCTTCTTATATATGAAGCATATGGAGTTTGACTTTTTTCCAGTTCTTCACAGATATACTTTCCATAAACTATCGCTTTATCTTTATTTGTTACAGTTAAATTAGTAAAAATAAAAAGTCTAAGTATGTAATTGAAATAATCATCCGATTTAATAATAAATATTTCGCCCGCTTTTTCTAATTGAGAGATGGCTCTATCATTCAGCGAAATATCTAAAATACGATTTGTCGCAGCATAAAATGCAACAGTATCAACTCCTGTTACTGTTTTGCTTTTGTTAAGTAAAATGATGATGGAATCAACAGTGCTTTGTTGCGCATCTAATTGTTGATAACCGGCCAAAAGTAAAATCGAAAAAATAAATCTTAAAAGGAAAGCTTTTGGTTTTACAATCATACTTTGTTAAAATGTTAGCCTAATAATTAGTAATAATTGAAAACAGGTTTTTATTTGAAAAAACACTTTATCCTAAGCAAATACTATCACATTTATTTATACGCACTTTTTTGTGCGAACACATCGTGTATCAAACCACACTTCAGCATATCCCGAACTATTAGGTTTCAGGACAATGGAATCATCCCAACCCCGCCAACTGTTCTTCCAGTGTCTTTATCTTATTCAACGCATCCGCTTCCTTCTTGCGTTCGCTTTCTACAACATCAGGCTTGGCATTGGCAACAAAGCGTTCATTAGCTAATTTGGATTGTACTGATTTTAAAAAACCTTTGTTGTAGTCAATATCCTTCAGGAGTTTTACTTTTTCATCTTCAACATTTATTTTCCCTGCAAGCGGGATAAAAAATTCGATGTTGCCTGAAATAAAAGATGCTGCGTTTTCAACTTTGTCGTTTGTGTAATGAATGGCGCTTAGGTTGCACAGCTTCATCATCAACGGTTCAACAGAACGGCTTGCAGGATTGTCAGGAATGCGGATATAAAGTTCCAAAGCATCCTTCGGAGAAATATTTCTTTCATTCCTCACGTTACGTACCTGCACAATGGATTCCATCATGGCTTCAAAGCGGGTAAGCAATGCTTTGTCAGAGGTAAATGAATCAGGCCATTCAGCAACCATAATACATTCTTTTTCTTCGCGCTCACCAATGAGATGCCACAATTCTTCTGTGATGAAAGGCATGAAAGGATGCAGCACTTTCAATAATTCTTCAAAAAATTCAATCGTAGAATTATAAGTGTAGCTGTCAATAGGCATTGCCTTTCCATCTACAAAATCCGGTTTGACCATCTCCAGGTACCAGGCGCAGAAATCATCCCACATTAATTTATACGAAGCCATTAATGCTTCACTGATTCGATATTTGGAATAGAGATCATTAATGTTTTCAATCTCAGCACTCAGCTTGGCAGAAAACCAATCAATTGCCAGCTGGTTTTTTTGAGTTGTCTCAGAATCATCTATTGTCCATCCTTTAATCAACCGGAATGCATTCCATATTTTATTTGTAAAATTTCTTCCCTGCTCGCAATGCGATTCGTCAAAAGGCAAATCATTTCCTGCAGGCGAACACAACAACATTCCTACGCGGACGCCATCAGCAGAATATTTCGTAATCAACTCCAGTGGGTCAGGTGAATTGCCCAACGACTTGCTCATCTTCCTTCCCTGTTTGTCGCGCACAATGCCGGTGAGGTACACATTGGTAAACGGTTTCTCTCCACGGTATTCATAACCGGCAATGATCATCCTCGCTACCCAAAAAAATAAAATCTCAGGAGCAGTGATTAAATCATTGGTTGGATAATAATATTTGATGTCTGCATTCTCCGGATTTTCCATCCCATCAAAAACACTGATCGGCCATAACCACGACGACGCCCACGTATCCAGCACATCTTCATCTTGTTTGATTTCTTCGCTTTTTACTTCTAACTTTTTAATTTTAAATTTCTCTACTGCTTCCTCTTTCGTTTTGGCAACTACATAATTTCCTTTTTCATCGTACCATGCCGGTATTCTTTGTCCCCACCACAATTGTCTGGACAAACACCAATCCCTCACATTTTCCATCCAGTGCTTGTAGGTATTGATAAATTTATTCGGAATGATGTTTACTTCTCCATTCAGCACTGCATCCAACGCCGGTTTGCTGATGTATTTCATTGTGAGAAACCATTGCATGCTCAGGCGCGGTTCAATCACGGCATCTGTTCTTTCGCTGTGACCAACCTGGTGAGAATAGTCATCCATCTTTTCAATCAATCCGTCCTCTTCCAGCTTTTTCAATGAAGCCTTCCGCGCAGCAAAACGATCCATGCCCACGAATACCTGACCGGCGGCGGAAATAGTTCCGTCTTCATTCAGCGTATCAATCACAGGTAGATTATTCTTCAGCCCGATTTCATAGTCAACAGGATCGTGTGCAGGCGTCACCTTTAGACAGCCAGTTCCAAATTCCATATCGATACCTTCATCTGTAATAATTGGAACAGCCCGGTTCACCAAAGGCACGATTACATTTTTGCCATGCAAATGTTTGTATCGCTCATCTTCCGGATGTACGGCAACAGCAACGTCACCCATGATGGTTTCCGGACGAACAGTAGCAACAGTAAGAAAGTTGGTAGCAGGTAGTGCGGAGTTCGTAGAAGCAGCCAAAGAGGGATCTTCGAACATATATTTTACATAGACGAGTTTCGAATTGACTTGCTTAAAGATAACTTCCTCATCACTAACGGCAGTCTTCGCAACAGGATCCCAGTTCACCATCCGTAATCCACGGTAGATGTATCCTTTATTATAGAGGTCGATGAATACGTTGATTACATCATTGTAATATCCTTTATCCATCGTGAAAGACGTGCGGTCCCAGTCACAACTTGCGCCCAACTTCTTCAACTGTTCCAGGATAATACCTCCGTATTTTTCTTTCCACTCCCAGGCATACTTTATAAAATCTTCGCGGGAGAGATCGGACTTTTTGATACCACGTTCGCGAAGCATTTGTACGACTTTGGCTTCAGTGGCAATGCTTGCATGGTCGGTGCCCGGAACCCAGCAGGCATTCTTACCCAGCATCCTGGCTCGGCGGATCAAAATATCCTGGATGGTATTGTTCAGCATGTGCCCCATGTGTAACACCCCGGTTACATTTGGCGGAGGAATTACAATTGTATATGGTTCACGTTCATCAGGAACACTTTTGAAAAATTTGTGTTCCATCCAGTACTTATACCATTTGTCTTCTACGAGAGAGGGGTCGTATGTTTTAGTAATCTCCATATATGTGGTGCGAATAGCGAATGCTTTCGAATTTGCGAATTTACGAATTACGTATTACGAATGGAGGAATTGGCAGTTGACTTGCGACTTCCGCTCGCCACTGGCTGCTTCCTCCGCCGCGAATATCAGAAAAAGGGATATACTATGGAGGACTCAATTCAAAACAATTCTGGCAAAAAAAACTGAGTGAATTTTTTAACAGCGAATACAGAGAACTACAGGGGTGCAGAGGGTCAAGGAGAACTAGTTCGGCGTCTCCGTGACGAATTTGTTCGCTTAGATTTTTTTTACATGCTTCACTGTTTTTGCATCAACAACCGGATAGTCTTTGCGATAGATCTTTATCAGTAACAGGAACCAGGATAACAACAGCGGTCCGAAGATTACACCCGGCACACCAAAAAGCTGCAACCCGATGATCACACCGAACACCGTAATTACGGGATGGACATCAGCAAACTGCCTCTGAAAAACAAAACGAAAGACATTGTCAATGGTACCGATTACAAGAATGCCGAAAAGTACTATTCCAATTCCCTGCCAGGTAGCTCCGAAAGTAAACTGGTAGATGGCTGCCGGTCCCCAGATGAGCGCACTGCCGACAAATGGAATGAATGAGAAGAATCCCGTCATCATGCCCCAGAAGAAAGCATCTTCAATTCCGAAAATCAGGTAGCCAATCCATGCAAATGTTCCCTGTATCAAAGCCAGCAACGGCGCTCCGATGGCATTAGAATTGGTTTGTGCCTTCAATTCATTGCCAAGTAAAAGGATATCATCACGCTCCATCGGAATGAATTTGTTGATGGCCTTTTCAAGTTTGCCGGTGTTGACAAGCATGTAATACAAAACGAAGTACATGATACCGATGTCTGCAAGCACATTCAAGGTTTCCCCCAGGAATTGTGTAATGTATAGGGTTCCTTTTTCCTGGATGGTTTTCAGGTTTTCAGCGGAGAGCAATTCCTTTCCAAAAATATCCTGGAATTTTTGATCTAACGTATTCATCGTCTTCAAAAAGAAAGATGATTCATTGAACATGACAGACATCTTGGAAACAAACAGGTAGCTGAAGCCAAGGATAGGCATCAGAATGATGATGAATGATCCAATCATCAGTGTGATGGCGGCCAATCCGTGTTTCCACTTTTTATGCAAAATCAATTTCTGCATCAGAGGACGGAGTAGCACATACATGATGATGGCTCCGAGAAAAGCATTCAAAAACTGGTTTAGTTCAAATAAAAGAAAAACAGAAATGATACCAACAAGGAAAAGCGGAAAATAATGCCTCCAGTTCGAGAGGGGAGAATTGTTCATGGCTGGTTTGGAATCAAGTTTCCAAAATTAGGTTATGGTTTTGTTATGCCAAATAAAATTATCAGATGCTTTATGGATAACATTTGCTGGACTTTGTAATAGCATGTATTCGTAGAAAGGATAATTTAACGCCGCAAAGGAACAATGTCTGGAAGAAAATAGGTTCCAGAAGAAAGTAGTGCCCATGAACACAAATTAATTGCCTGCCGATTTTCAGTTATCTTTACAGCAATTCAAAAAAATATTTATACTTTAAATCAAACTTAAAATGACAAACAAGGAATTTTTTATCGCAACATGGCAGCGCGATCATGCAATTACAGCTAAGGCATTTCGTTCATTACCTTCAGAGGGAGAAAAATTAAACCAGCATCATCATGAAAAATTTCGCTCTCCCTGGGAGCTGGTTAATCATATCGGACCGCATGCCAAAGAACTGGCGCAAGCAGTTGCTGAAGGTAAAATGGACCTCGTGAACGAAGGGAAATTTCCACTCGACGGACCGAAGATTTACAAATCAACGGAAGCTGCAGCGAAAGATGTCGAGACAAGTTCAACAAAGCTGATTGAACTTTTGACAGCTTGCAGCGACAGCGATTGGGAAACGAAAATGATTCCGACTTTCTGGGGACCGAATAAAATATTTGAAATGTCGCTTATGCAAACCTGCTGGACGATGCTTTTCGATACGATTCATCACCGTGGTCAATTGACTTCTTATTACAGGCCGATCGGGTCCGTGCAGCCTGAGTTGATGGGTCCGACATTAGAAGTAGAAGAGGCTATGATGGCGAAGATGAATTAAGTCACATTGCTGAAATAATTTTTCACGCAAAGACGAAAAGCCCGCAAAGGATGAAAACTTATCTATCTTCTGCGGGCTTTGCGCTTTCTATGAGATGACGGCAAGTCTTATCCGTAAGAATTCAATTCTTCTCAGTTCAATTTTCTCAATTCATCTATTTCATCTATTTCATCTATTTAATCTGAACACTCTCTGTGCGACGGCCTTTGCTTAGGCGAGAGTCGTGCCTTAGGCAGATTCGCCTGGGCGAATGGGAAGGGGGTGTGTTAATTGATCGCGCAGTGTCTAGGAATGTATTCATGTCTAGCCTTTCCCCGATATTTATTTTGTCTTTTTAATAATCCTACATTAGCGCGGAACAAGATATTTATTCATGAAAAAAATTTCGCTTACCCAACGCATCATACTTTGTTTACTTCTTGGAATTGCTGTGGGGGCAGCCTACAGGCATTTTTACCCTTCACCGGAAAACCTAAAGCCATTTGCTGACAACATGCAATTGCTCAGCGATATTTTTCTGCGCCTGATTAAGATGATAATTGCGCCGCTGGTATTTTCACTCCTCTTTGTCGGCATTGCCAAAGCCGGTGATTCAAAATCTATCGGCAGGATGGGATTGAAAACAATTGTGTGGTTCACTTTCGCTACGTTGGTGGCATTGACCTTCGGCCTCGCAATTGCCAATTGGTTTGAGCCGGGAAAACATATTGTCCTTGACCTCACAGATAAAGTAACCAGTGAACCAAAACCATTCATTGCAAAAGAATTTATTGAACGGATTTTTCCCGAAAGCATCGTTGACGTGATGGCCCGAAACCAGATTCTGCCCATTATTGTTTTTGTCATCTTCTTTGCCTTGGGAACTGCGGCGTTGAAAGAAAAAGGAAAAATCATCATCGATTTTTTTGATGCTGTCGGACACGTGATGTTGAAAGTCACAGACTACGTTATGAAGTTTGCACCCATTGCAGTCTTTGGTGCCGTATCATCCATTATTGCCCTCAAAGGACTTGACATTTTATATGGATATTTATTTCTGATTTGTTGCTTCTTTGGAGGATTGCTGGTGTTCGTGTTTGGCTTTTTGTTTTTAGTCTGTACAGTGATCAAGGTCAATTTTTTCAAACTGCTGAAAGCCGTGAAGGAACCTGCCTTGCTTGCATTCACGACAGCCAGCAGCGAATCAGCGATGCCTTTGTTGATCGAATCATTGGAGAATTTTGGTTTTCGAAACCGCATTGTGAGCTTTGTTTTACCATTGGGTTATTCATTCAACCTGGATGGATCAATTATGTACATGACTTTCGCAACGCTCACCATTTCACAGGCAGCAGGAATGGATATCACCTTGAGTCAGCAAATTTCGATGATGCTCGTCCTGCTTGTCTCCAGTAAAGGAATGGCAGGAGTAAGGGGCGCCTCGATTGCAGTGATCTCAGGAATGCTGGTTTACTTCAATATTCCATTGCAAAACCTTGCACTGATACTTGCTATTGACTGGTTGCTCGACATGGGACGCTCCGGTACAAATATTATTGGGAATGCTGTGGCGACAGCGGTGATTGATAAGTGGGAGGGGCATACACATGAAGACAAATTGTAATTGTTAGATTTCTTCTTGATTCTTTATTCCTGCCTCTTGCTACTAGCTTCTTGCCATTTCCAAACTGCCTGATATTCCTTAGTGATATTTGAATTCGACAATCCCTATCCTGGCTAGGCTGTTTACTCCCCTTCTGTGCCAAGGCCTGTGCATAAGCGAGAGTCGTGCCTTAGGCAGATTCGCCTGGGCGAAGGGGCAGGGGGTGTGTGCCTGTTTTTTTTTCTTCTTCTTGTCTCTTGTTTCTTGTCTCTTGTCTCTTGTCTCTTGCTCCTAGCTCCTAGCTACTAGCTTCTTGCCATTTCCAAACTGCCTGATATTCCT
>JBDTTM010000109.1:0-10717 GCA_039930605.1 Bacteroidota bacterium | reverse complement strand
TTCTTCAGGACCCAATACACGCGGCAATGTGGCGAGTACCATCAACGGCTTACGGACAGGCGTAACTTTTTCAGCAAATCCATAAGCTCCATCTTCTCCGGCAATTACCATTGTTCTCACTGATCCGACATATTGCGGCATGACGAATGTTTTTGTTTGTGACTCTCCTTTTGCAAGGTGAAAAGGTCCCATGAATTTTACAACAGGTTTGAAACGGTTTGCCTTGCTGCCATCTTTTGGTTTCGAGAGCCCTTCATCACCTCCGATGTTCAGCATGCGCTCCAGTTGCGCGCCCCATGCACCCATCACGTAGTCGAACATATCCCATGTTTTTACGCCAAGTGCTTCGCGGGCATAAAAATTATTCCAGGGATCGGGAGTTGGAAAACGGGTGAGATCCAGCAATCCTTCATCCACCACTGCAACAGTATACGTCATCGGTTTTCCCTGTTGCTCTTTGATGGAAATGCTCACCGGTTCTTCCGGGCGAAGTACATTCTGCATAGTAATCACGGGTTGAATGTGGGTGCCGGGATTCTCTACTAAAATCGGGATGACGCCGAACATCCGGATTGGTAAATCATTTACTGTTTGCGAATGCGGTTGCAATAAAGTGATGTTGACGTAAACATTTGGAGTCATATCGGGTGTGACCGGAAAACTGAATTGTGTTTCGCCTTCAACACCTTGCGCCCAATAGCTCTTGATCACTTTCGTTCCGGATTCAATGCTGATCAATGCCCTGCTGTTTTTTCCCGAAGGGAATGCAAGCTTTACCTGATCACCAACGATATATTTGTCTTTGTCGGAAGAGAATGACAACATCGTTGCGCTGCCCTGGTTTTCCCGCTGACCGCGACCGGCCCAACCCGGCCAATCCATGTAAAAAAACTTTCCTGAATAATGTCCTGACTCCAGGTCATGCACACGCAGTATATACCGTCCCCAGTTTGGATAATTCAGCCGCAGGTTCCAGTTGGCGATTCCGTTTTCGGTACTGATCGTGTCGCGCTTCACGAGGTGATTGTAGCTTGAAGAAGAAAAATTACTCATGTCTTCTTCGGATTTATCCCACCACCATTTCCACTGTACCTGGTAAAATTCAATTTCAATTTTTCTTTTTATCGGCAGCAGGTTACCTGTCTTGTCTAAAGTTACGATTTGGATAACATGATTGGTATCAGTGAGCAACATGCCTCTTGCCTTGTCGCCTTTCGGAACGCGCAGTCCTACGTATTCATCATAAGGGTGATAAGGAATGCTGAAACGGTCAATGCTGAAATTACCACCCGGCTCAAAAACTTTCGTTACAAAATTTGCCTGCAACATTCCGGGTGCTGCATTTTCCACTTCGATGTCTGCTTCTACATTTGCCTTTCCGTTTTCATCCACGCTGCCTTCAAACAATTGTTGCTTGTCCGCGCTGAAAGTCCGTGTAGGATCATCGAAATTAAATTCACTGTATTTTGAAAAGGAAGTTTTCGAAGAAGTCAGTGTTACTTCCACATCTGCTTTCAGGTTTCGCGCGACAGCACCATGCAGCCATTTCACTTCCATCTTTGCTGTTTGTTTTTCGTCTTTGGAAAGATATTTTTTTGCGAAGTCAAATTTAATTTTCAGGTGGTTCGGCATAATACTTTCAATCCGGATCGTCTTGCTGAAGGTTGCGCTACCAACTTTAACTTTCGCTTCCCAGCTTCCTGTTGGTGCTTCTTCATCGGTTGCAGTGAGGAAAGAATAGAAACCATTCATCGATTCTGTGCGCACAATTCTGTTCGTTAATTGTCCCTGCGGATTAAACAATTCAAAAGTTACCGGGTGTGATTGCGGAAGAGAATGTTGTTTGTCTTCAAGCATGAACATGACATACAAGGAATCCCCGGGACGCCAGACTCCACGCTCGCCATAAATAAATCCTTTCAATCCTTTTTGTACTTTTTCTCCCGCTACATCGAACATGCTCAAAGAAAGCGAAGAGCCGTCATCCAGTTTCAAGTATCCGCGCTGTGAACCTTTTTTGGCAATCAATAAAAATGGTTTTTGAGAAAGGGACACACGTGCCAATCCATCATTACCTGTTTCTTTCTTATCGATAAGCTGTTGCTGGTAGTTGTAAGTTTCAAGTGTAACGCCAGATTGCGGTTGTGTAGTATTCAAATCCGTTACAGCAAAAAGCAGCGAACCATCCATCCCTTTTTTCGCAATAATCCCAAAGTCGGAAGAGAGTAAATTTCTGCTGGCCCAGCGGGATGATGTGTAATAGGAATTCTTGCATGGATCATCACGATCGCGCCAGTTGTAATCTCCCTCTTCGTCATAATACTCGTCTGCAAAGTCCCATGAGCTTGATTCCTTCTGCTCATCTTCATCCCAGTTGGTATCCTCTGCTTCAGAATTCACGCTGCTGGTATCTTCAGAAGTACATTTATACAACGAGTATTTTTTCTTGAAGCTCAATGTCACCCTGTAAATGCAACCCGGATCGGTCTTGGTCAAATCCGCAAGGTCAAGTGTGAAGCGGTTCCATTTACTGAGGTCGGTTTTCTTAATCGAAGACAAGGCAATTGTTTTTTTCAAAACCGATTTACCAACTCTGGCAATTTCATTCTGGCCTTCCATGTCATTTACCTGGAAAAACTGGGCTGTATTGTCTCCGAAGATTTTTACAATGTTCACATCTACTGAACCCAGGTTCACAGCTTCGAAAGGAAATACAAGTCCTTCCGATGAAGGCAGTATCACGCCTTTCCCAACAACACGCACAGCAGGTTTTATTTCTTCGAAAAGGATATTCTGGCGGACTTCTTCTTTTAAGTTTTTACCAAGGCCATTTTTTATTCCTGCATCAAGCACAAGAGTCAGCGTACTTGATTGACGCGAAGTAGGATAAACACGAATAGTATTGTCTTCGATGGTAAACTTTAAGTCCTTCATGCCACCCAAAGTGATCAGTCCCTGGAGATTTTGATTTTCCTGCAGCGGGTCGGAAAATTCAAGTAAGAGATACTGTTCTGATTCCTGCTGAACCACGCGCGTATTGGTGAGAATAAAATCTCCCAATGCCGGCACAGTAACCATTTGTTCTCCGGTCAGATTTACAGCAATTGATTTTCCATCCCAGGAAAGTTTTACCGCTGAAGAATCCTCGCTCCTTATGATGCTGTCGACACGGAATGCATGCATGAGGCGGTCGCCACTTTGAGTCCATGTAATCGGAAGCACTCTGTCATTTTGAGTTGCCGTAAGAATTTTTTCAACTTTCGCTCCGTCTTCCACATCTGCAGTACCAATATTCCCATTCAAATATTGCCGGTTAAAATTTTGGTTATCGAGGGGATGCAAACCATCCACCGTCACTTCAAAAGATTGCGTGATGATTTTAAAATCGAAATTAAATTTTGAAAATTTTTGAGGTACCTGCATCACACTGGCCAGGCGGAAGGCAGCGTTATAAGTTGTTCCCGGCTTCATCGCTTCAGCAGGACGAAACTCGATGGTTCGGCTGTCTACCCATACTGCAGTGCCTTTGATAGCTGGAGAAAATTCAAATACATTTTTTTCGATAGATGTATTCAACTCTTCCGGCTTCGCAACATCGCTTTGCAGGCTTACGCGGACTGTCCCTTCTTTGGAAATGGTTCCGGAAGTGAATGACATGATGTAAACTTTGAAAGCGCTATCGGCTTTGGTTTTTATTTCCTGCTTACAGGAATAAAGAAAAAAGCATGAAAATAAAAGGACGAATGTGGATGTATGCAAGCTGCATGATTTGGATTTTCTCATGGGTGGTTGTTGTGGAAGGATGTAAATATAGAGAATGCGGGAATTCACCCCTCATCTATCGGGATGATAAATGCAGAGGGCAAAAATTCACACGTGTTATTGGGTGCATGTAGTTGGAGTGCGTCCCCTCATAACGAAGGTGATAGGTAGAAATTGAATCCCGGATAAGATTTTTTTCCCAGCACTAAATATTGCCTTTCCCAACCTGTTCCCGGGCGAAACACCCTCGCCTTCCATCATCAGCAACCATCAATGTAATAAACTAAAACGGAACGTCTTTATTGGGAGTGTTGGCATCTTTTTCCTCTTCAACAGTTGTTCCGACTTCCCATTCGTCGCATACACAATATTCCTTAAATGGGCATGAAGGCGGATCGAAGGTGCAAAATTCAAAATCAATATTGCCATCGCTGACAATGTCGGTTTTCACATTGAGAAGACCGCAGAGCAGGGTGTATTTTTTTGCAATCGGAAATTTTTTGGGTAGTTGAACGCCTAAATTCCACGATCGTAGCAGTTGCATAAATCCGTTTGACAATTGATACTGTTGCTTTTTGGTAAGCATCTCTGCCGGAGGAAATTGTTCCTTCTCGAGTCCGCAATAAAAACCAAAAGTCTGAACAGGTTTATGATTAATCCAACGTTCTAAATATGCGAAGTCATCCTCGTCGTCAAATGGATTCGAACTGTTTGATTCTTCAATTGCATCTTCCTCCCGGTGGGCATGCTCCATGTCTTCCAGGAGCTGATTGATATAATTTTGCATGGTGTGATAGATTTTATTTTGCAATACTAACGGATTGGGTAAAAATTATCATCCGGTTTAACTTGGATAGTTTTAAATCCATGTTTTATTGGAATTAAAACGGGTAATTTTTGCCAGGCCTCAGCTAATCATAATTTTTATAGCCAATCTTTTTTCGGGGCGGATATGGTGTTTGCATCAATTGCCTGATGGCTTCAAACAATAAGATTAGTTCCCTGTCATGTTTGCTTAACCTGGACTCAAGTTTTTGTTCTAACATTCCAATTTCGAAGCGAGTTCTTTATGTATTGCAAGCACCTGGGTAATTTTAATTGTCAAGTTTCTTTTTATTTATTTGGAGTTGGTCACAATTTGTGACCAGCTATTATTCTGTTATCGTAAAAATATTTGAGAAAGATTATAATTCAATCGGGGTAAATCTTGACAGGTTAACTGATAGCGGTTCTTAGAAAAGCAATATTAGCTTTCGGGCAAAAAATCAAAAACCAATAAAGTGCGAATCATTTTAAATCCTGATTTTATCGGAAGCATATTCCAACCAGGTCTTATTGCCATTCGGCTTCTCCAGTAAACTGGCAAACTCGAAAATTAGGAAGTAAAGACGAACAACCGGTATTGATATGATCCGACAAAAGCGAAAAGCAGGAACCTTAAATTGTCACGACGTCTGTTTCTTTAAATCCCCGGGAAATTAAAATATAGAAAACGGTAACGATAGCCATCAGAACAGTAAAAAATAAAAAGTATTGCGAACCGCTGAGCTTTGAGAAGATTCCACCGGCGGCAATATTTGAGTTGACAGCCGAGACCAGAATATTTCCCAATGCAATCGTCAGCAACCAGAATGACATGATCGTGCTTTTCATTGAAGCGGGCGCCTGTGTGTAAGCATATTCAAGTCCTGTCTGGTAAACCATTACTTCTGCAGCTGTGATGATGATATAGGCAAGTAATTGCCAGCCGATACCCGGAGTTGCACCCCCATCAATCTGCACCTGTATCCACCAAATGACAATAAAAGAAATTACGCTCAGCAAAAATCCAGTGCCGATTTTCCTGTAGGCATTGAAATTTATTCCCAGCTTTTCAATCAACGGATAAAGTCCATAGTTAAATAAGGGAATATAAAGCAAAACCAAAATGGGATTTGCCGCTTGTACCTGCGATGGCAGCCAGTCCACGCCCATGAAATGCAAATCCATTCTTGCGGCCTGTAACACCCACTCGGAAGAATTCTGGTCATTCAGCATCCAGAAAAATGGGACGAAGGCAAAGACAGCCAGCACCCGCCATACCGCTTTTACTCCCTCCACCGATTGCACAGAATATTTCTGTTTTGCAATTTCGTATGATGAGACTCCCTTCGGTTTGCGGAAAATATTTCGCAGCATAAAGAAATTAATGGCAATGAAATTTTCTTTTTTGAATCCTGATGGAGGCACTTTTTTATATTTCTTACTGCCAATGATAAAAATGAATGTTGCCAAAAACATCAATATACCCGGAATACCAAAAGCCCACCCGGGACCGTAGTACTTGAGTATAAGCGGAATCAACAGCGTTGAAAAAAATGATCCGAAGTTTATGCTGAAATAAAAAAGGCTGAAGGCTTTGGAAAGAAGAGAGTTATTTGTTTCGTCGAACTGGTCGCCCACATTGGCAGATACACAAGGTTTGATTCCACCGGAGCCGATGGCAATTAACAAAAGGCCTATTGAAAAGAGATTGATCTCCGTATGAAAAAATGCAAGGCAGGCATTGCCGGCGCAATAAACCAAGGAGAGGTACAATATGGTTTTGTATTTTCCCCAATACCAGTCAGCAATGATTCCGCCAAGTATCGGCAGGAAATAAACCAACGTATTAAAAAAGTGTGTCTTTTCATTGGCAAGCGCATTGGCCGATTGCGTTAGAGCTGGATCGTTTGTGGGATTGTAAAACTGCGTAACCAGGAAAACAGTGAGAATTGCTTTCATCCCGTAGAAACTGAAACGCTCTGCCGCTTCATTACCGATGATGTAAGGAATACCTGAAGGAAATTTTATTTTTTTCTCTGTTGACACAAAGCAATTGGTTAGGATTGCAATGTGAGCGATTGGATTTAGGTAGGAAAAAGAAGTTCGATGGGACGAATGTTTTGCCGGTTGAAGCGTTTGAATTATACTTTAAAAGGAAATCGAAAAGCGGCGTCACTCAAAGGTGCTATGAAAACCACCACAGAGGCACAGAGAGCACGGAGAAAGCAAAATAGCAAGTTTCAGAGACTCTCCCCAATAATGAGTTTTAATTTATCTTTATAGGAACGGCTGAGTTTTAACTTTTCTCCTGTAGAAAGCATCACATGATATTCACCGTTAAAGTAAGGTACCAATCCTTTAATGAAGGAAACATTTACAATTGTAGATCGGTGAATGCGCACAAAGTGTTCAGGATTTAATTTCAGTTCCAGTTCATTGAGACTTGTGTTCTTCAGCAATACTTTTTCTTTCGTGTGAATTTTTACATAGTCACTGTCAGCCTCGAACCATGAAATGTCCAGTGTATTCAAAAAGGAGTAACCGCTTTTCTCCCTGATCAAAATCCGCGAAATATATTTTTTGTCTGCATTGAGCACCTGGTTTAATGATTCCTGTATAGATTTTATTTTTTCTGCCATGACGCCGGGAGATGATTTGCGATCGAGCGCTTTTTGTACAGCCTGCGCAAACCTTTCGGCAGAAAAGGGCTTCAATAAATAATCAACGGCATTCTTATCAAATGCGCTGATGGCATACTGGTTGAATGCCGTAGTGAAAATGACAAGAGGAGGATGTTGAAGTTCGTTCAATAATGACAATCCATCCAGGTCGGGCATCTGTATATCGAGGAATACAAGTCCCGGGTGCAGTTCATTTATTTGATTCAATGCCGACAAGCCGTTATCGCATTCCGCCACAATTTCAATTTGCGGAAAATCCTGCAAATACTTTTTTACCACATTGCGCGCAAGCGTTTCATCATCAGCAATAATTACTTTAAGCAGAATTTCTGTTTCCATGATTTAGTTTTTCGGAATGCTGATCGTGGCTGCGACTTTCCCACTTTCGGTATTTACAAGTCCAAATGATGACTTGCTGTTGTAAAGCTGTTGTAAACGTTCTTTGGTATTGGCAATGCCGATCCCTTCCCTGAAATTTCCAGTATCAATCCGGCTGCCGTCATTTTCTACTTTCAAAACAAGTTTATCACCTGATACTTGTGAGCTTATCGTTATCGTACTGGCACCGGAAGAGACGGAGACGCCATACTTGATTGCATTTTCCACCAATGGCTGCAAAATAAATGACGGAACATTCTGTTGCAATGTTGCCGGATCAATATGCATTAAAATATGAAGCCTTTCATAAAAACGGATCTTCTGAATGTCGAGATATAATTTTAAAAGCTCCAGTTCTTTCTCAAGTGGAATCGTTTGTTTCTGGTCTTCGAGACTGAGGCGGAGTAAATCACTCAGCTTTGTGAGCATCGTAATTGCTTTTTCATTTTGATTATCCAGCATCAAACTTATGATAGAATGATGCGTATTAAAAAGGAAGTGCGGATCAAGCTGCATTTTTAGGAAGCTCAATTTTGCTTCTGAAAGTTGTGTCTGTAATTGTTGGTTTTTAAGTTCAGCATGCTGTGCAAGCAAACGGGAACGGTGATCTCTGTCAATATAAAGTACCAGGTAGGTGGTGCCGACAACTAAAAAATAAAGCAGCAAATAAATATTCAGCTTCAGGATAAAAACGCCGGCATAAGCTGCAACGGGCGGCATGACCCCTGTAATGTTCAAAGTTGCAAAACGGATGATCGGAATTTCAACGGAGAATTCAAGCGCAATCACCAGCAATGCAAAAACAAAATGCCTGGTAATGTCGCGCATCAAAAACTGTTTGCGTACAGGAATTTTTACGGCAAGTGTGATGATCAAAGGTGTGATCATGGTCCATAGCACCCAGCGTATTGAATATTGAAGGTTGTCCACCGGGTCCACTTTCAGGTTTGCAATCCACAAGGCAATCCCATCTTCAATAAAAACCAACGAAGCAAAAATGAACCAGAATAAAAAAATGGAAAGCAGGATTTGCTTCCTGTTGTTTCGGAAAAAATCTTTCAGGTCGAATCGTGGCTGCATGATGAGAACAAAGTTATTCAATAATCAAAGCAGGCCAAGGCGTTCATGGCACAGCGGACCACGGTTAGGCGCACTACAGTCACATCAAATCATTTCGCAGGATAAAATGCACATCCTGCAGAAAAAAATATTTAATAGAAAAGTTCGTATGTTGAATTTATAAGTTCAACCGAAGGAATATATCACAAATAAAACCTGCAGCAGGCAAGTTAGTACTGTTTTCAACCTTACAGCGCCTCGAACAAGCTCACATATTCCCCGTCAGTTAACGTCTTTGATTGTCCGTTGACATTATAAAGTTTGCAATGAAAGTGACTGAGAACTTTGAGGTCATAGTCAGGAAATACGGTTTCTTCCCGAACCTGGATAATCTTAAACTCACTCCCGGTTTGATTTGCAGAACCCATATCGGTACCCCACATTTCACCGGATGCATCTGTGTAATGTATTGCGACACCACTCACCAATTCCGGCGTAAACGGATAAGTGCCCGGCTGGAAGAAAGCAAGGAAGTCTACATTCTCTACCTCTGCACCGCCGAGAAAATGGTGTCCATTCCGTACCACTTCAAAATAAGGAATTGTGAGAGTCCCGTCCATTAAAGTGCTTCCGTAATTCGAAATACTGGAATCCGGATCGGCAGCAGTCTCTCCGCCATCACTGAATACTCCATTGGCACCATTGCCATCAACTTTCGCATAATCAACTCCATCGATCTTCGCCTTCACTTGCCAATGAGAATCGATCGTAAGTGAAGTGCTGCCGCCGTTATTATTATTGTTGCTCGGAGAACTGTTATCATCCTCTTTTTTGGAGCAGGAAGAAAAAATTAAAACTGAACAAAGAGTCAGGTAAGAAATGATTTTCATGGGGATTGGGTTTTGGGATGTCAACAAAGGAATCAAATTAAGATTATGCTGCAAAATAAATTGTCCATGGCTGGTTTCAAACAAAAAAGAGCAATTTCGGCATACCGGTAATTTTTTTGGAGCGGGGACTTATAATTCCTATCCGGTCCCGTCCCCTGCCTACCACAGGCAGGCGCTATCCACTCGGCCTTTCCCCGAAGTAAAGCGTAAGTGCTTACTTCAGGGTGCAGGCTTCGTTTCTATCGGGGCTGATTTAGCGTGTGCCTGTTTTCTTAACCCGGAGGAACATATTTCAATTTGAGTGTAACCGCGAACTCATTGAGGATTTCAATAGTGTATAATATTCTGATCCTGCCTAAAATGGAATTGTCTTTCTATGTTTTCTATGTGTTGAAAAGGCTGTTAGACACAGTGGGTGAAAAAAATGTTTAACACATAGATTCTATGTATAAATCCAAATGATTTTAAATTTTTATGGCGACTTCTATTGAATTGGCTTTCTATGCTTTCTATTTTCCTATGTGTTGAAAAGGCTGTTAAGTACAGCGGGGTGAAAAACATTTTATTGCTCAATTGTCAACGGGTGCGAGCGGGCGATTGGCTATTCCTCCTGTTGAATTCTGTTTATCTACATTTGTCTCAAACTTCAACGCATGAAAAAATTTCTGGTCTGGGCAATTGTAATCGTAGTCGCAATACTGACATTTTATATTTACTGGAATTATTACAACACCTACAGCGAAGGAAACCGTTCCGGCACCTTGCAGAAATTTTCCAAAAAGGGAAATGTTTTCAAAACCTATGAAGGCGAACTAATCATGAGCAGCATTGCCAGCACAGGCAACGTAACAATCGCCTCAGAGAAATTTTTATTCTCCGTCACCAGTGATAGCCTTGCGCAAACCCTTTTCAACATGGAAGGCAAACACGTGACGGTTCATTACGAACAGAAACGAAAACATTTACCCTGGAATGGGGAAACGGATTACTTTGTGAGTGAGGCGAGGGCTTCTTCCGTAGAGTGATCAACGGGGATAATTTGCTTTCAGTTTGTTCTTTGAAGATATTTGCATCAACTATAAAATTGCTCCTCTGCCCGCCCGTCAAGTTGTGATTTGCTTTCAGTTTGTTCTTTGAAGATAT
>JBDTTM010000108.1:0-10727 GCA_039930605.1 Bacteroidota bacterium | reverse complement strand
TCCTAACTGCCGACAGGCATACAACTATTCTCTACTTTCGCGCTGCAAATATAACCCGCTATGATACTCAAGGCAATGTGGGCGAAGAATTCGCCTGCATCAAAATTTCTTTTGACCATCGGAATGGTCATAATTGGTGCATTTTTGTTTTCCCTGGTTGCTTTCGGGCTTGCTTCGGCCATTTATGGTATTGATCCTACGCAATTGGAGAGTTTGCTGGGCGACCTTGATAACCCGCTGACAATACCGGTTCTAAAGCTTATCCAAACGGTGAGCGAGATCGGCACTTTTATCCTTCCGGCCATTTTTGTCGCTTATACATTTAATCAAAGCGCAATGGGCTATTTGCATCTTGATAAAAAAGTAAACTGGATTACAGTAGCGGCAGTTTTTGCAATGTTGATTGCAGCTGTTCCCGTCATCAATTTTCTCGGCGAATTAAATTCCAGAATGGTACTGCCGTCGTGGCTAGCCGGTCTGGAACGCCAGATGAAAGAATCAGAAGACCAGGCGGCGCGTCTGACAGAAAAATTTTTAGAAATCAAATCTCCGTTTCAATTTGGGTACGCCATGATTATGGTAGCTGTATTGCCGGCATTGGGAGAGGAACTTTTATTTCGCGGGGTACTGCAACGGATTTTTTCGGAATGGTCGCAGAGTAAACACACTGGTATATGGGCCACCGCTATTTTATTTTCTGCGATGCACATGCAGTTTTATGGATTTGTACCACGCATGTTGCTTGGTGTCATGCTTGGCTATTTATTTTTATGGAGCGGATCATTGTGGTTGCCAATTCTTGCACACTTCTTTAACAATGGTGCGGCAGTGATTGCATCCTATCTCTATAGGGAAAATTCGATTTCAATTAATCCGGATACAATCGGAACGGAGCAGGATTATACTGCTGTTATCGTGAGTGCATTGCTGACTGCGGGAATGGTGTGGTTTATTTATAACAGGGAAACGAAAAACCGAATGGCCGGGGAAGGCATTGGTAAGTTGCAGGGATAGAAGCAAGAAAAGAATCACTAAGACGGATTGTACGAAGTGCTTTCAATAATCAAAAAAGGCTTGCTAAGACAAGACCTCCTTTGATGCATTCTGCGGAGGGGAAGGGATTCGAACCCCCGATACCCTTTCGAGTATACAAACTTTCCAGGCTTGCTCCTTAAACCACTCGGACACCCCTCCGTATTTTTTTGGGGTGCAAAGATACTCGAATAGGTGAATCAAAGAAACGAATCACTTAAGCGCGAATCTGCATGCCAGCCAGGATGGGAGTAAAAATAGGGGCTGAATCATAATGATTTACCTGTATTTTGGGCGTTTCTAATTTTGGTCAACCAACAGTATTTTTAAAAATAAATGAAATGTAAGATTTTTTAAGGCTGCGAAAAAAAGGATTGCAAACGGGGGGATGAAAAAAGTGGCCGTAAGCTTATTACAGAAATGGGTAAAGATAAGCCGGGTAATCGTTGGTGTTTTTTGAAACGGAGGTGATGGAATATCACGGTCTATCAACTACTTCAGTTGATTAATTTCCTCTACCAACTCTAAATAAAGTTTTTCGCATAAAATTTTTAGAGACAATAGTAGTACCGTCAATTCATTGAGATCGGATTTATCTTCTAAGCGATGCTGGATATTTTGGGCGAAAACCTCTCCGGAATTAAATCCTATAAAGTTAAACTGCGTTTTGAGGGCATGAGATGAAAAAGTTGCCAATTGCCATTCCTTCTTGTCAATTTGATCCTGAAGTTTCTGAAGAAGAGGAGGGACCGTACGAAGAAAAATCGAAATATATTTTACGACAATCTCTTTTTTGCCTTTCGAGAATTTTTTTAAAAAAATAAGATCAGCACAAGGCTCATCCTTTGTATCCATGATACTGAATGAAAAAATATATCTTACTGGGGTGTAAGTTTAGCAATTTTTTCAATCAACTCATCTTGTTCAAAAGGTTTTGGAACATAATCATCCATTCCGCTCTGGTAACAAAGATCAATTTCATTTTTGGTTATACTTGCTGTCATTGCAATTATTTTTAATTTATTAATCGGTGATGGAAAATCTTTGCGGATACTTTGTGTGGCTTCCAGGCCGTTCATTTCAGGCATGTTTACATCCATCAAAACTAAATCATATTTGTTGTGACGGATCATTTCAATGGCCTCTTTACCGTTGTTAGCAACGTCTACAGTAATTCCAGGAATAACCATTTTGAGTGTATCAACAGCAACAATCTGGTTGAACTCATTGTCCTCTGCTAAGAGAATTTTCAACCTTCCCAGCCTGGAAATAATACTTTGATCAATTGGCTTGGACTTCTCTTCAATCGCTTTTTCTGAACCTATTCCGAACGGAATATTAACAAAAAAAGTGGTGCCAACACCAAGTTTACTTTGTACTGTAATAACTCCTCCAGACATTTCGGTAAGTTGCTTTGAAATATTTAATCCCAAACCGGTTCCGCCAAATTTTCGGAATGTAGACTTATCCGCCTGTTGAAATCCTTCAAACACAGTGTTAATCTTATTTTCAGGAATACCGATACCGGTATCACTTACCGTAAATATTATTTTTTGTTCCAAATGGTTTGCAAGCTCAAGCTGTGCATGGATTTTTATATTACCCTTCTCGGTAAACTTGATGGCATTACCGGTGAGGTTAATTAGTATTTGATTAAGACGAACCGGATCACCAATCAATACAGGTGTAATTGAAGAATCAATGTCTACCACAAAGTTCAATCCTTTTTCTTCTGCTTTGAAACGAAGTGTGTTGTAAACAGTATCGAGTGCCTCACTTAAGCGAAAATCAATTTTCTCCAACTCCATTTTGCCCGCTTCAATTTTGCTCAGGTCAAGGATGTCGTTAATAATAACTAAAAGGTTGCGAGATGATTTCTGTACTGCATCAAGGTATTTATATTGTTGTTGTTCTAGTTTTGTTTTGAGTAAGAGGTTGGTCATCCCCATTACTGCATTCATCGGAGTTCTGATTTCATGACTCATATTGGCAAGAAAGCGTGCTTTGAAACGCTCACTTTCTTCTGCACGTTCTCGCATCTCTTCAGCAAAGAGTTTTTCTTTCCCGATGATTTTATTTTTTTCTTCCAGCAATTGCTTCGATTTCTGAGTAACCCGGTATTGATTGAATAGCAATAGCGCTATGACTACAGCAAGGCCAAGTGCAGCAAGCGAATAATTACGAATTGTTTTTTGAATGGAAAGTTGCGCGTTGCTAATTTCTTTATCCTTGTTCAGGATTTCAACTTCCTTGGACTTTGTTTCTGTTTGTAATTTCTGTTCATGAAGTTCGTTCTCTTTTTTATTTAATATAAGGGCTTCAATTTCCTGACTTTGATTCAAAAGTTCAATCTGGTTTTTTCGTTGTTCGCTTATTAATTTTTCTTCCCGCAATTTAGATTGCTGCTCTTTTAAAGTCAAAGACTGAATATTGTTTTCTTTGTTTAGAAGCGTAATTTCTTTATCCTTTTTTTCTGTTTCAAATTTTGTTTGTAATTCCGCCATTTGTTTTCCATTGACCTCATTAATGATGGAGTCACTATACAAGTGAAAAGTCCGATAATTCTCATAAGCATCCTTATAGTTGTCTATCCCAGCCATTGCTTCCGATAGCTCAAGCGAGGTTTCTTTGATCCATTCCATGCTGAAAGTTTCTCTTGCAAGGGCCAACGCCTTGGTCAGGTATGGAATGGATTCATCAAATTTTTTCTGTCGATTGAGCACAATTCCGAGATTGCTGGAACTGATTGCGGCCCGCCCTTTATCTCCAATGTCTTCTTGTATTTCTAATGCTTCTTTGTAGCATTTGATGGCCGAAGAGTCTGCACCCACACCTGAATAGGACATCCCCATACTAATAAGCGTACTGCCTTCCATTGACCGATTGCCTTTGTCGCGATGTATTTGGAGGGCTCGACTTAGATAGTCAAGACTTTCTTTGTATTTGCTAAGTTTCGAATAGTCTAATCCAATATTGCTGAGGCAATAAACCATTCCATTTTTGTTATCCAGTTTTTCATAGATGGAATATGCCTTTTGTAATTTTGAAATCCCACTTTCATATTTACCTTGATAATAATCAATCATTCCAAAATCAAGGAGACAGGTTGCAATTCCAAATGAATCGTTTGCAGCTTCATAAATTTGAGAAGCATCAATAAAATAACTTAAGCCCCTGGAATAATTCCCCATTTTATTATACACGAGCCCAATGTTGTTATAGTTACCCGCCTGTTCAATTTTATTTCCCGTTTCGTTAGCAAAAGCAATAGTCTTTTCATAATAAGCAATAGAAGAATCTAAACTTCCGATTGA
The DNA here is from genome assembly GCA_039930605.1 of Bacteroidota bacterium. Taxonomy (GTDB): domain Bacteria; phylum Bacteroidota; class Bacteroidia; order AKYH767-A; family 2013-40CM-41-45; genus JAPLDB01. The sequence continues at coordinate 6,381 of JBDTTM010000108.1, read as the reverse complement.
TGAAAAAAATGAAGCCAGTTTTTTGTTGGTTTCAAAAATGCCATTCCTGTCTTTCAAACTTTCGAATTGCGCAACCGCCTGCCTGAAACTGATGTATGCGGAATCTGATTTTCCTAAACTTTGAAAGGCCAGGCCGGTATTTTGGTAAGCATAAGCCATTCCATATTGATCGTTCAATTCTTTGGAAAGCGCGAGCGCCTTTTTGTCGTATTCAAGCGCAGCAGCGTATTCGCTACGATTCAAATAGATGGTTCCAATATTAGTATAGCTCAATGACAGTCCTTTTTTATCGTTGATTTCTTCCCTTATTTTTTTTGCATCCAACTGCAACTGAAGATTTTTCTTTTGATCATTTTTCGCACCCCACACGTTTCCAATATTCATCAATGTATTCGCCAGGTTTTTTTTGTCATTAATTTCTCTAAAGACATTTTCTGCAAGCGAGTCGTTGGTTAGTGCATCGCCATAACTCCCTTTATAAAAATTAGCGGTGCCGATAGATAAATAAGCCCGACCCTTTGCCTTGCGAAATGCGTTGAAGGTTGTAGAATCAGAAATCGGGGGCAAATTATTTTGAAGATTAGTTTGACAAATGTTTAGGGCATGTTGCGCATGTTTAATAGCCGTATCCGGCTTTATAGCTTTTATCGCCCATGCCAGGGCGTTTAAAGACTGAACCTTGATGGTATCCGTTTTTGCGACATCGATAATTTGTTGAAGCGAATCAATCAATCTTGGATCTTGGGCGAATATTTTTGGAGAAAGCACCTCTATCAAAATAAGAGCAAAAAAAGTTTTCATTCGATTGAGTTTTTTGTAAAAATAGAAGAATTTATTTCTGCATAGAAAGAGGATTCTTAATATCACCTTTTCGGGTGATTCACAATCCGGCAAAACAAATTATTGAATTAATTAAATACTTTTGAAAAAAATATTTAATCCGTGGCTATCCGTGTAATTATTTTTGAGGATATCGAATTGATCCGTGAATATCTGCAGCAGATTATTTCTTCTTGCATTGATCTCCGTTTTGTTGCAGCATTTGCCGATGCGCGCGATGTGATAAAGGCCATTGAATCAACCCAACCGGATGTAGTGCTGATGGACATTCAGATGCCGGGTATTTCAGGTATTCAGGCGTTGCGTATGATAAAAGAAAGATTTCCCAATGTTCAGGTGCTCATGCAAACGGTACTGGAAGATGACGATAAAATTTTTGACGCTATTTGCGCTGGCGCTTCCGGGTATCTTTTAAAAAACACTTCGGATGAAAAAACAATAGAGGCAATCAAAGATGTATACGAGGGAGGCGTTCCGTTTTCTCCTTCGGTTGCACGCAGGGTGCTTGATCTTGTAAAACCGGAAAAGAAAAATACGGATAATAATTTTGACCTGTCAAAACGTGAGCTGGAGATTTTGAATTGTCTTGTACAGGGCATGAGCTATAAACTGATCGCCACCGCATGCTTCATCAGCATTGATACCGTGAAAACACACATCAAGAATATTTATCATAAACTACAGGTAAATTCAAAATCGGAAGCGGTAATCAAAGCGATTAAGAATAAGATCACATGATACACCAGGATAAATCACCCTTTTAAGTGATTGCGGAGTGATTATTGTCACTTTATCTTTGACAATAAATATTATTCATCAAACACTAAAAAATTAACCATTATGAACACCAAAAATTTACTTCGGCTTTTTATTATCATTTGTTTACTCACTGTTTCTATGCGGAGCAATGCTCAGATATGTACCCTTGTTGATTCTATGTCCATCACTATTGGTGCATCTTATGCATATGGTGTAGCATGGGATGGCTCTGGATTATGGATTTCGGGAAACCCAGCCGGTCATATTTTCAAATACAATTTAGCAGGCCAAAAAGTAGATACAATTTATGACCCGGCTCATAATGTCGGAGACGCTTCGTTTGGAATGGTTTGTGTCGGCACACATTTGTTCACTGTGTGTTATTCATGCGATACTATGTATGAGATTGATCTGGCAACAAAACAAGTAATCAACAGATATGTTGGTTTAACTATGGATGATCGTGTAGGCATTGGATATGACGGAGTGAATACACTTTATTTTGTAAACGGAAATGACGGAGCGGGTTCATATACATTTGATATTTCGAATGGAACATTCACCCCCTGGGCCACTGTCAATGCTCCTTATTCCAATGGTTTAATATACTTTAATCAACATCTGTATGGCACCCTTGGATACATCCCATCGCATATTATAGAATTTGATACCCTTACAGGTGCGGGTTCTAATCTACAAAACTGGTGCGTTCATGATCCTTTTGGAGGATTGGGAATGACCTTTGATGGACAATATATATGGCAAGCAACTGTTAACGGAGAAAAAATTTATAAGATACTTTTTAATCCTGCTTTGGGAATTAATGAAACAGGGGTAGAGGATGAATTTGAAATTCTGGGAAACCCGGTTCACGATCAACTAACCATTAAAGAAGGTAAAACAAAAATTGAGTCGATTGAGTTATTGGATGTGATTGGAAAAACAACGGTAAGTAAATACTTACCTTATAACAAACAGGTTGACATTTCATTTTTGGCATCAGGAATTTATATTTTGAAGGCATACGCTGCCAATCATTTTGTAATAGGAGAAAGAAAAATAATTAAAGATTAAAATTCATAGCAGACAAAAACCCGTTCTGTTAAAGCATTGCTTTTTCATCTTTATAGTTAGACAAAAAATCTCCGGAGGCATCTGCGGAGATTTTTCTTTTTAAGCCAATGTTACATTCATACGTACAGGTTGAAAAACAGGATTATTAAGCTGGAAGTATTGTAGCCCTCCCTTCATTTTAACTATTTACTTTCTTTTTATCCGGCATAACCTCAAATGTTTTCCGATTGCGTGCACAGACCTATGCCTATGCAATGATAGTACGATGTGTTTTTATTCTCCTTCACGGAATACCTCGTAGCTTGCTACGGGGTCATTCATTCAAAAACAGCCAGGCGTTATTACAGATGGAAAACGGTATCATGCTCGCCAGCCGAAGCAAGTCCAGGGGTAGAAATAATTACCCTCTCTCCGTCATATTGTCAATGCGGCTCATGGTTCACGATCCTGAACACATGCAGCACATAAGGAAACAGTGCATTCATTGTTTCTTCCGCTCCGCGAGTTGAGCCGGGTAACGTGAGTACAAGTGTTTTTCCGATTAAGCCTGCTATTCCTCTTGACAACATTGAATATGGCATGCGCTCCTGTCCATACCCACGCGCGGCTTCCATGATACCGGGAATTTCACGATCGAGCATTGGCAAAATGGATTCAGGCGTAACATCACGCGGAGAAATTCCTGTGCCGCCGGTGAAAATGATGAGATCTGTTTTTGCTTTGCAAAGCGAGTCAACTTTTTCCTGGATGATTTTTTGTTCATCGGGAATGATAGTGTACTCAGCATTTTTGATATTTAAAGATTCAAGTTTGGAAAGGATTGCTTTGCCTGCTTTGTCCTGTTTTTTTCCAGCGGATACGGAATCAGAACAAACCACGACAGCAACTTTTAAATCTTTCGCGAATGAATCATTGTAATCCGATTTGCCGCCTTTCTTTTCAAGCAAACGGATATTCAGGATTTCAATTCCTTTGTCGATGGGCTTCAGCATGTCGTACATCGTAAGAGCAGTGACTGACGCCCCATGCATGGCTTCAACTTCAACACCTGTACGATAGATGGAATGAACTTCTACTTCAATTTTAATTTCCAGTCCATCGATGGAGTGGCGGATAGATGTGTATTCCACCGGTAGCGGGTGACAATCAGGAATCATGTCGCTGGTGCGCTTCACACCAAATAATCCGGCGGTGCGACTGACTTCAAAAACATCTCCTTTCGCAACTTTTTTGTTGAGAATGGCATCAATGGTTTCCTGTTTGCTCACGCGGACAGTTGCCTGTGCAATGGCGATTCGGTGAGTTTTAATTTTGTGGGTTATGTCTATCATAGTTAAATATATAATTTCGAATATAGAAATCCGAAATCCGAAAAAAACAAAAAGGGAAAAAGTTCCGAAACATTATATTTCTATTTCCTTAGAAGGCATCATTATTTTTGAATTTCAGTATTTGCCTTCCAGTTATAACTTTCATCATCAAGAATTTCTTTTCCCCAGACAGGAACATTTGATTTAATTTCTTCTACTACATAATTGCACGCATCAATCGCATTCTTTCTGTGCTTTGAAGAAGTAAATACAAACAAAGATATTTTGCCTGCATCCACTTTTCCAAGTGAATGATAAATGTGCATGCAGGTAATATCAAACTTTGAAAACGTTGTTTCCCGTATTTCAAGAAATACTTCGTTGGCCATTTCTTCATAGCAGGAATAATCAATTGCAATTACTTTCTTTCCATTGATTTCATCGTTGCGAACCTGTCCGAGGAAAAGACTGTGCGCACCGATATCTTTTTTGTGACTGTGTTTTGAAATACTTTCAGCAATGAGTGAAGGAGGAATTTCTCCCTCAAAAAATACGGAATGCTTTTTTTCGGACGCCATCAATCAAAACTTTTTAATTCATTTATTGGAAAACTCCATTGAGGAGAATTCAGCTGACCGGCAATACTGTTTTTGTACCAGGGATTATTTGACTCGTCACTGAAATTTTTCAATATATGTATTTCCTGTGCCGGCATAAAACTTTGCGCAATCATAAATATTTTTCCACGGGACTTACTTTCTGCAACATCTACTACAATGACTGCATGCCCGGGCAACCCGCCATGAACAAACACGTCGCCGATTGCAATGTCTCTGATTATTTTTGGTTTCATCGATTTTGACAAAGATAAACTTCCTGCATAGTTGAAGACTACATCCATATATTTTCTAAAGTCTTTATATGTATTCGATGATTCAGCGGATTTGCTCCAATGTGTTTTGTTTCCACTAACAACAAGACGATTACCTTTCATCCATTCGGAATAATCCATCCTGAATCCATTCGTCAGCACAAATGAAATGCTGTCATATTGTTTTATCGAGAAAAAATATTCGCCCCGCAATCTCATCACAGCATCAGCACATTGCTGCAAATCCTTTGTTCCGATATCCATATCAACAACTGCATCGTAAACCAAATCATTTTTTGTATTTCCATCATAATACAAGGCAATGGATCCTGCAGGTTTCAAAGGAAGATTTCGTAAATAGTAACCGAAAGAATTTACATCAAAGGATTTTCTTTCATAACCATCCGGAACATTAAACCGGCTTACGATTGTATTACCTTTCTCATTTATTATTTGAATGCGTTGTTGCTGAGGAGAGCCAGGAGCAGAAGTATTTTGAGAACCCTTTCCTGACTGATTGCAACAGAACAATGAAATCGAAAAAAAGAATGGAAAGAACTTATTGGCTTGCATCTGAAATTTTATCAAGGAGATGTTGTAACAGATTTTTTTCCAACGAATTCCTTGTTGCCGGACCACAGCGTTTCATTTCTTTCAACATCAAACAGATCAAATTGCAGGGTGAGAGAATTTACGGAAAGTAATTTTCCGGAAAGAGAACCACCTATGCCGGAGATCCATTTTATCGCTTCAGCTGCCTGTAATGTTCCGATAAGCCCGGGAAGGAACCCGATGACGCCGGCTTCTTCGCAGGAAGGAACTGTTCCCGCCTCCGGAGGTATTGGAAATAAGCAACGATATGTTGGCCCGTATATTCCTGAAGTATTTTTTGCGTTGAACAATGATACCTGTCCTTCAAATTTAAAGATGGAGCCATATACAAATGGTTTGTCGAGTAAAACACATGCATCGTTTATTGCATAACGTGCAGTGAAATTGTCGGTGCAGTCAAGAATCAAATCATATGCGGGAAATAATTGCATCGCTGATTCTAATGACAGTTTTTGATTAAAGGATTCAATCTCAACAAATGAATTCCTTTTCCTGAGATGCTCAACAGCGACCTCGGCCTTTGATTTTCCAATGTCGCTTTCCGTAAACAGGACTTGGCGTTGGAGATTACTGGTTTCGACAATATCGAAATCAACGATACCAATTTTTCCGGTTCCGGCAGCAGTGAGAAATAATAATGCAGGGCAACCTAATCCACCCGCACCAACGACCAGGACCTTTGCCTGCTTTAGTCTTAGCTGTGCATCCAACCCAAATTCTTTGAGGGAAAGATGGCGGGAGTAGCGAATTAATTCTTCTTTGGATAATTTCATTTTAGGAGAAACAAGAATAGCCACGAAGGCACCAGGACACCAAGTGAAGATAAATATGTTATGGTAGAAATATCTTTGATACTATTGATATTCCTGAATATAAATGTAGAGTTAAACTTTTCTTTTGGCACTTCAATAAATA
>JBDTTM010000107.1:0-11066 GCA_039930605.1 Bacteroidota bacterium | reverse complement strand
GGTGAGAATAGGTTCCGTCAGCCCAGGTATCCCAATGGCGATACATCAGGTCATCGTAAATTCTGCCCGAAGTCTTTGGCAGGTCAGGATTCAGATCCTTTACACTTTTATCCACTTTTACATCTGTTGTAACCCATATCCTTGCGCCATCAGGTGAAATTCCATAGGAGTTGATATCAAAGTCAAGATTACTTTCTTTTTGCTGACTACTTCCATCTGTATTCATGCTCCATAACTGGCTGCTTCCTCCTTTATCATTGAGATAAAAGATCCTTTTGCCATCGTTGCTCCATTTCGCGGAAGTCTCGTTAGAGGAATCTTTTGTAAGCTGCATGGTTGCACCTGTTGCGAGGTTTACCTTCCAGATATCAGAATTACCTTTATTCAATTGCAGGCTGATATTCCGTACGTTATATAGACATTCCTTACCGTCACGGGACAATTGCGGGTCGCTAACCCGCCCAAGTTTCCAAAGAAATTCAGGTGTCATTTTTCCCTGTGGAAACACTGACTGAAGAACTAAAAATGTGCAAACAAATAGAAAGATTAATTTTCTCATCAGAATTAATTTTTGTTTTACGATGCGACAATAATAAGGAATCCATTGAAAAGTCAACAGGTGATTTAGTTAAGGGTTCAATTCTTATATTTGGCAACCAAATTTAAAAACATTTATGAAAAAAATACTTTTTGCAGTATTGGCAATATCAATATCAACCACTTTGTTCGCGCAGAAGGGTCCTGAACCAGCAGCGACTGATAAGGAAAGTGCCAAAATCCAGAAAAAATTCACCTGTGACAGTGTGGTTGTTGATTGGGAGGCAGGTCTGTTAAACGGAAAAGTGAATCCGGATTCGCCTGTAGATTCTATCAAAAAATATTTACCATGTGTCTCTGCTGAATTCATAATTGGAAGCGAAGAGCGGGTTTGCGGCGGCGGTGCCTTTCTCGAGAAGCCGGGAATATTTTTTAATACCGAGCATCACTTTATAGAATTTTCATCAACGACTGCGGCCCACTTTCCTGCACAAGTCTTTGGTGTGGACGAAGAAGGGTTGCCGGCCGTTACCGGTGATCCTGCCCAGATAACGGATATGCAACCTTATGCAGATCGTCCGATGCAATCCGTTTATTTATACGCAAAAAAATATGGATGCCTTGCGGTGTGGGTGGATCAGAAAGACAAAAAGGCATTCAAAGTTCAAATGCATAACCAGCCCCCGGACAAAGCATTTCTTTGTGTTGAATAGCACACTTATTTACTTCTGAATAAAGTGTCTGTCTCTCAGTCTCAACATTGGTTTTTCAATTAAGATGGAAACCAATACACCTGTTATGATGGAAGCGAAAACATATACCACCGTTTCTATATTTAAATCATCAATAACCCTGAGCAATAGATTTTGCATTGTCAAATGCCAGAGGTAAATTGAATAGGAATAAATTCCGATCGTACAAATTGCTGCCGACAACATCCCCATTGCTCCTCTACCAAACATTATTTTCCCGACCTTTTCATCCATCAGGAGTAAGATGATGAATGAAAATGCGATATGCAGCAGGTTAAAGCCAATGGTTACCATGAAAAGATTTTCTGTACCCAGGATAAATGCAGGAACAATCAACACAACTGAAAGGAGCCCCAATATTTTTTTCTTGTGGTAAATTTTTTCAATCATATCCGGTTTAAAATGCAGGCAATATCCAAGCAATGCACCGGTAAATAGTCCGTCTATCCGCAGGTGGCTAAAATAAAACGGCTCATGCGATTCCCTGTAGACTGTCATTACGTATACGATCCTCAGGAACAATGACAACAGAATTGCAGCTGACAACGCCGGTATCATTACCTTTTCCTTTGCAATCCACTTAAACTTTACAGCGAGGAAAATAAAAAGTGCAATGAGTAAATAGAAATGTTCTTCCACCGCCAGCGACCAGGTGTGCGACCACATCGGGTGCAAATAACTTTGCAGAAAAAATACTTCACTCAAAATTGATTGAACGGGAAAATAATTTTCAAACCCAATTGCATATATCAAGATAGAGCAAAGAATGAAAAAATAAAATGACGGATAAATTTTGAATCCGCGCCGGATCAAAAAACGCCTGACGTTGACCGCTCCCCTCTTCTTATATTCTGAGAAAAGCAATCCCGAAACAAGAAATCCGCTGAGTACAAAAAATAAATCTACGCCATACCCACCCGGCCTTGACAAACAAAAATCAATTTCAAAATGCCTGAACAAAACACCAATAATGGCAATGCCGCGAAGAAAATCAAGTCCTTTGATACGCATATTCGCAGGTATGAATTGACAAGAATAGAGAATAAAAAATTAAAGGCCTGTACTTGCGCACAGACCTTTTAATCTGGTCAGTCAGCTTATAAGCCGGGTTCTGTATCCGCCTGGGCGGACTTCTATCATTTATCTGCCGTCACATCATTGCTGATGCAATCGAGCGATCTACCCGTTGCGGCTGTCTTTACAGACAATCGGGCGTGCAACCCTTTGGTAGTTTCGTGAGAATCATCACCGCAACTTATTTGATCTTTCAGCTCCCGAGGTTTTCTACCCTGACGCATTATTGCTTCATGGCGTGAGCTCTTACCTCGCGTTTTCACCCTTACCGTGAAGTAATTTACATACTTCAAGGCGGTTTACTTTTCTGTAGCACTTTCTGTAACCGGGTGATTGCTCACCTGGTTCCCCCGCTATTCACAGGGCGGGATGCACTATGCTGCCCGGACTTTCCTCCCCGTCTAAACGGGACGATAGAACGGCTGACTTTCCGAAAGAACAGTTTGTTCCTGCAAAGATAACGTTTGAAAAGCTATTGGAACAAAAGATGTTTGCTTTCATTCAAATTACGGAATTTTCAACATCATCTTCGTTTGTATATTCGTCACGGATAATGAAATACCGAAAACTACTCTTTGCCCTCTGCCTGCTTATTGGAATTGCCGTGAGCATAAAAAGCTTTCGTGAGCCCGATTTATGGTGGCAAATCCGAACCGGGGAATGGATCCTCGAACACCATGAAGTGCCGAAAGTGGATGTGTTCTCATACACCATGAATGGTACGGAATGGATCAACATAAAATGGGGATTTGAAGTACTTGCTGCATTTGTTGCAGACCATCTCGGACCGGAATCAGTATTCATTTTACAGGCGATCATCAATTGCCTGATGATCTTTTTCCTGTTCCGATTATCTGATCTTTTTTTCAGGCAACAAAAAGCGGAAGTTATCAAAACACAAAACAGGTTTCTTTTCTCAGGAATGCTCACCTTTCTCATTGTGATCATAGGAGCTGAATACAGGATGATCGGCCGGCCGGAAATGATCAGTCACCTGATGACAATCGTATTTCTGTACCTGCTTGAAAAAAACAGGCAAATTCCATCCAGGCAACTTTACCTGCTCATCCCGCTTCAAATGCTATGGGCAAACATGCATGAGGCATTCGGGATTGGGATAGTCATCCTTCTCATTTATACTTTAAGTGAATGGTTTAAAGTAATTCTTTCCAAAGAAAAAAAAACGAATGCCGTGCAACTTAGCCTCGCAACGCTTGGCGCTATCGTGTCGGTGATTGTAAATCCCAATGGAATCAAATTACTTGCACGTCCCTTTAATATCATGAGCCAGGTATATTCGAATAAATATACGACTGAATTGCATGACATCACAGCAAGTGATTGGTGGCAGAAAGAAGCTTACATCGCATTGTTGATTTCCTTGGTGAGCATCATTTTTATTTTTCTTTTAAATGGAAATACAAAGGGCAAACAGAAGAATCCACCTAATTTATTAACGAGATTAAACGACCCTTTTCTAATTGTTATTGCCGCATTCCTCTACCTGGGATTGAGTGCCTACCGCAACCTGGTATTCCTCACCCTCATTTGTTTTCCTGTTTTTCACTTTTCCTTATTCTCATTCCTTCAGAAGTGGTTCACAAAATTTAAATCTTTCGAAAAAATTGCACCCATTGCTGCAATTGTTATGCTCATTATATTTTATGCAGGAATTGTTTCCGATCAATATTACAAACGTACCAATAGCAGGGATCGCTTTGGACTTGAGGTATTGTCGGTGAACAATCCAACCGGTGCCGCAGATTATATTTTACAGCATAATTTATTGGGCAAAAAATGCTTTTCCGACTACCTGACATCCTCGTATCTTATGTGGAAATTACAGCCTGAATTCAAGACGTTCATTGACCTGAGGGATTTAGACATATTTCCTCCTGCGTTTTTTGATCGCTTCATGAAAGCCGTGAATTCACCTGCGGATTATTTTCAATTAGACAGTGTTGAGCACTTTGATTATGCGGTTGTTTTCAGACCTCAGTTTGATCAGCTTCACAACTACCTTTTCAATGATTCTGTATATGCTTTGAAGTACATAGATGCTGTAGCAGCAATTTATGAAAAGACAGATGATTTTTCCCGTGAGGATATTTTCTCTCCATGTAAAGCAGTAAAGGCCGGCGGATTTGCAATGGCTATAAATAAAATCCTGGATCCATTTTATAAACCTTACAATTATGCTTCTATAGAAAACGATTATATCACAGCCAATTATTACTTGAATGTAGGAAGGGTTGAACTTGCCAAACAGCGGGCAGATCACCTCGCCGCGAATAGTAAAACAAGGTACAAGGCAAGCGAACTCATGGGACAGATCTATTTTCGATCTGCCATGCAGGAGCCGGTTGATTCAGCAAAGAGTGAATTGCTGAACCGGGCAGAAGAATCTTATATGCAATCGCTGAGGGAAAATAAGGGCTATGCACCTTCCTTTCTCGGATTAGGAGTTGTACATTATTCGCAGCAGAAATATACCGCTGCTATCAGTAATCTGAATAATTGCCTTGCCTTTGATCATGATAATTACCAGGCCCATATTGCCATTGCACAATGTTACCGGGAAATGCTTGCAACAGCGGGTTCAAAAAAAGATGATTACACCATTGAGTTACTTAATCATTATCTGCAGGCCAATACCCTGAATCCCGGCAACGCTATGGTATTAGCCAACATAGGATTTATTTATTTCCAGATGAATGATTGTGAACATGCGAAACCTTTCCTGGCTGAGGTTTCCAAAAGCATTGGCTTGGGAAAGGCAGACAGTCTTGCTGTTCAGAATTGCCTTCGCCAGTGCGGGTATTGATATTTATAAAACATTTTTCATGTTCCCTTCCCAATCATATTCAAGCCTTATAAAAGCAGAATCACTTCGACTGGGTTTTGATTTTTGCGGTTTTTCCAAAGCAGATTTTTTGGAAGAAGAAGCTCCCCGCCTGGAACAATGGCTTCTTCAGAACATGCATGGAAAAATGAAATACATGGAAAATTATTTCGACAAGCGCCTTGATCCTAGGAAACTGGTGGATGGTGCGAGGACTGTTATTTCACTGATTTATAATTATTATCCTTCAGTTGAACCAGCGGATGTGAACGCACCGAAAATTTCCAAATATGCATATGGCAAGGACTATCATATCGTTTTGAAAGAAAAGCTGGCGGCACTGATGAATTTTATTTCCGAATCAGTTGGTGATGTAAACGGAAGGGCTTTTGTGGATTCAGCGCCTGTGCTGGACCGGGCATGGGCAAAGAAAAGCGGACTGGGATGGATTGGAAAAAATACCAACCTGATTACCCGTGAGCATGGTTCTTTTTTTTTCATTGCGGAACTTATTATCGATCTTGAAATAGAACCTGATGGTCCGATCGAGGATTTCTGCGGCACATGCACAGCCTGTATTGACTCCTGTCCTACAGAAGCAATAATTCAACCCTATGTAGTGGATGGAAGTAAGTGTATTTCCTATTTTACGATTGAGCTCAAAGAGGAAATACCTCTTGCCATGAAAGGAAAATTCTCTAGCAAAGATGGCGATGGATCCGGATGGGCTTTCGGCTGCGACATTTGCCAGGATGTTTGTCCATGGAACCGGTTTTCAAAACCACACAAAGAACCCGCATTTAATCCTTCAGAAGAACTCCTGAAGATGAAAAAGAAAGATTGGGAAGAAATCACGGAAGATGTGTTTAAAAAAATCTTCAGCCAATCCGCTGTTAAGCGAACCGGGTATAAAGGACTACTGAGAAACCTTAAGTTTATTAATGAAACTTTCTGAACACATCCAGCATTACATCGCTGTAAGCTGCGAAGGTGGCCACACACCATATTTTTAGCAGTCGCCTCTCGTCCTTTTTAAGTATCTGCATTGCCTTGGTCAATTCCTTTCGGAATAAGTTTTTGTCGAAGCTGACTTTCGTGAGTATCTGCTTGGTGTATTCGAACATTTATAAGGCATTAATTTTTGGTTATGTAAAAGTAAACGGTAAAAAAACATTAAGCAAGGGTTTTTCGTCTAAATCTTTCAAAAGAAATTAACCGCCTAATCCTCATAAGTATAGTTTTTCAACTATTGGATCCTAATTCTGCTTCTCATTCCAGCGAAAAGACTGAATATCGAATCCGGCCAGGTCAAGTACGCGGTCAGTAACTGTAGCAGCAAGCTGTTCAAAACTCTTAGGTAATGAATAAAAAGAAGGCGACGCGGGGCAGACAATCCCACCTGCTTCAGTGACTGTCTTCATGTTATTTATATGTATGATACTCAATGGTGTATCGCGTGTAACAAGAATTAATTTCCTACGCTCTTTTAATACCACATCAGCGGCACGTGTAATTAAATCATTGGACATTCCTGAGGCAATCCTTGAAAGTGTTCCCATAGAACATGGACAAATAATCATCGTGTCGAATCGGGCCGATCCGGAAGCGAAAGGCGCATTGAAGTCAGTTCTTCCATAGGTTTTAAAAGAGAATTTCTCATAATCCTTATTACCAAGTTCAAACTCCCATACCTGCTTCGCATTGTCACTCATTACCAATCCGATTTCATCCACCTGTTCGTCTAGCTGTTGAAGTCTTGCAAGTAAAACTTTTGCATAAACGGATCCACTTGCACCGGTAATGGCAACAACTACTTTTTTCATTTTACAAAGTAACAAAGAAATTGAAGATCTATCTCAGTAGTGGATTTTAGCGTGCCGGCGCCGGCTCCAGTAATTGTATAACCAAAGTCCCAGGATTGCACCCAAAGCATCTGCCAGGGAATCAAAAACATCCCCATTTCTTCCAGGGATACAATATTCCTGAAGTATTTCTATCAGTACACCATATACACTTGTGAGGAAAAAAGAGATCAGCTTTAGATGGGCAGAGAGTACTTCAACTGTAACCTGTTCGGCAAAAGCTTTTATCAAAAGAAAAGAAAGTACACCAAAGAGAAAAAGGTGAACTATTTTATCCGGTTTCAGCCAGTCGAGAAAACTCATATCCGGGATCACAGCTCCGGGAAGCGCGCACAACCCAAGAATAATAAGCGCCCAAAAAATAGCTGGGATGAGCTTTTTAAAAAGCATAGAGATCAGGCATTCACTCCAACCATTTTGCGATAATCAGCAGCGCTAATCAAACTATCAAGTTCCGATAAGTTGTTCATTTCAACACGAACCATCCAACCTTTTCCGTAAGGATCTTTATTAACGCTTTCCGGATTTGTTTCCAGTTCTTTATTAAGTTCAAGAATTTTGCCGCTCAATGGCATAAACAGATCTGACACTGTTTTAACGGCTTCAACAGTACCAAAAACATCGCCTGTTGGCAATGATTGGCCTTCCGTGTTGATGTCTACATACACGATATCCCCCAATTCACCCTGGGCAAAATCTGTGATCCCTATAGTGGCTATGTTTCCATCTGCTTTAACCCATTCGTGGTCCTTCGTGTACTTGAGTTCGTCAGGAAAATTCATATTGCTTTATTTTCTGCAAGTGTAAATGTTTTTTCAGGGATGGCAATGGGGAATTCTGAAAAAGTAGTTATTGATTAAAAAATAAATAGCCAGAATTGTCAACGCATCCATACTAAAACAGAAGAGGGCCGCACAAAGTACAGCCCTCTTCTGATTTGAGAATTTTACTATTCCTGAACAATCAATCTCATTTGTTCTGTTTCATTACCGGTTTTTATGCCAAGCATGTAAACGCCTATTTTCAGATTAGAGATATCAAGATCAACTATATTAATGCCTTCAACTACTGATGCGCTTTTCAAAAGAACAGATTGGCCAAGTACATCATAAATGCAGAAAGCAAATTCGCCGGCAGAAGAACTCATAAACTTCACTGTAATTTTCTCACTTGCCGGGTTCGGATAAATTTCAGCATTAAAAGAACCTGCTGTATTTTGAACCTGACTCATTCTGCAAGAAATCACACATGGCAACGTACGGTAGGCGGAGGCACCACAACTGTTGGTTGCCTGTACAGAAATGTTTCCGTTTGTTGCGCCCCACTGAACAAGTATTGAAGCACCATTTGGAGGGCCAAGTATAACTGCACCTGATGGAACAGTCCAGTTATAATTAGTGGCACCTGCCGATCCTGCAGTTGAATAATACTCAACACCATTTGCACAAGGAATAGTATTTCCGGAAATGGCCGCTGGTGTCCCGGGTTTACCAATAACAGTCAGGTTACGCGCAGTACCGGTACCGCAACCATTGGTAGCTGAAACTGATAACACACAATTTGTAAAGCTGGCAGGCCAGTCAACAGTAATACCACTGAGATTGGTAGGTCCTACAATTGTTCCACAGCTGGCAGTCCAGTTATATCCGATTGCCAGTGCCACCGGGCTAATTGAATAAGACACACCTGATTGACCACACTGACCTGCAGCAGGTCCCATGATGGATGAAGGCACACTCGGCAATCCTGATGCAATACCTTTTGAGCGCACGGCACTTGAAGTCGGACAACTGGTATTGGCAACGACTGAAACATTTGACCCACCGGGAATAGAAACCGGGAAGGTAATAGAACAGGTTGTCGTGGTTCCCACAACAATAGCACCTACTACAGTAGTAGTCCATGTATAGCTTGAAGCTCCCGGTACTGCAGGTACACTATAAACAGAAGATGCATTCGGGCAAGGATAGCTGGGACCTGAAATAACTCCCGGAGTAGCCGGAATGCTAGTAATGGTAATTGTTCTGTTACCACCATTGTATCCGCATGAAGTTTGTCCATGCACACTTAGTGTACCTGACACAAAACCAGCTGGGAAGTCAACAGTTACAGATTGAGAACCGTTACCATTTATAACAATACCACCTGTTGAGCTCCACAAGTAAGAAGCAGCTCCACCTACAACAGGTGAAGAATACGCATTGCCTATAGACCCAGGACAGCCTATGAAAGATCCTACCAGCAGACCCGGAATAGAAAGCGTTGCTCGTACCCATGTGCAAATTGTATTGGTGTTGCCACAGGCATTACCACCGAAGCAACAGATGCTCCATCCGGAAGAACCGGCAGCAGGAAGTGAAACGAAGGTAACGTTTACTGTAGAAGTGGTTGTCTGGTAAGGACCAGGGTTACCATTGAAACGGGCACCAGCCTGATTGCAAGACCAGTTGTAGAATGTGCAGTTAGGAACTGTATTTACAGAAATGGCTTGTGCAGGAGCTCCTACACAACCGTCAGTTAAAGAAGCAGTATAGTGAATAGTATTAGAAGGTGGAGCAGAAATCATGTTTACGATTACACTCTGGCAACCCGTATTTCCACAAGCACCTTCGGCGAGTACAAAGTACACATGAGCACCGTTAGTGAGCGGAGTAATCGTGATTGAAGCACCTGTTCCGATTGAACCACCTGTACCACAACCGCCTTCATACCATACCCACAACGCACCTGTACCCAGAGAACCACCGTTGGCGGTTAGGGTTAGTTGGCTACCTAAACAAACCTGACCGTACAATGCTGAACTGGTTACACTGATTGGAGCTGTTGAAGGTGTTTGTACGGTTACATTGAATGAGCATAATGAACTTCCACATAAATTAGATGCTGTACAGGTTACTGACGTAATAGCACCCACCGTAAATGTTGAACCTGATGAAGGAACACAAGTAACTGTAGCTGCAGGGAAACCAGAAGTAACTAAAGGAGCAGCATAATTTACCACCGGATCACAGGTACTGATATCAGCAGGACATGCACCAATAACTGGAGTGGTATTTATGGTTACATTGAATGAACATGATGAACTTCCGCATGAATTGGTTGCTGTACAAGTTACCGCAGTAGTTCCGGAAGCAAATGTAGATCCTGATGCGGGTATACACGCAACTGATGAATTCGGTGTTCCAGTCGAAGTTGGAGTTACAAAAGAAACAACATCATTGTCGCACTGAGTGATATTACCGGGACAGGTACCAATCACCGGACTCTCATTGATATTAACATCAAAGGAGCAGCTTGAAATTCCGCAAGCATTCGTTGCTATGCAGGTGACAACGGTTGTACCAATACCAAATGTTGATCCTGAAAGAGGCGAACAAATTACTACCGGAGAAGTTCCGGAAGACACAGGATCTGTCCATGTAGCAACCTGATTATCGCACTGAGTAATGTCTGAAGGACATGCATTAATTACCGGTGGCGTACAAATAAGCGTGATATTTACATTGAAGCTGCACATACCTGTACCGCATGAATTAGTAGCAGAACAATTCACTATAGTTGTACCAATCGAAAAATTACTTCCTGAAGGCGGGACACAAGTTGCTGTTACAGCAGGTACACCTCCGGATGGTGGAATGTATGTTTCTGTCATTCCTCCCGGATTGTTGGTGGCGTCATTTATATCTGAAGGACAATTAATAACCGGTGTTTCGTTAACAGTTAAATTGAATGCACAGGAGGATGAACCACAGATATTGGTGGCGGTACATGTTACTGACGTAATAGCACCCACCGTAAATGTTGAACCTGATGGAGGAACACAAGTAACTGTAGCTGCAGGGAACCCAGAAGTAACTAAAGGAGCAGTCCATGAAGCCACAGGATTACACTGTGTAATGTCAGCAGGACATGCACCAATAACTGGAGTGGTATTTACAGTTACATTGAATGAACATGATGAACTTACGCATGAATTGGTTGCTGTACAAGTTACGGCAG
>JBDTTM010000106.1:0-11066 GCA_039930605.1 Bacteroidota bacterium | reverse complement strand
GTGATGCATTCTTTTTTTCTAAATTGCTCATGACTTTTTTTGATGCAAAGAAAAAAGATCAAAAAGAAAATTGCAATACGTGGTTGGCCGGATGCTTACGTAATAACTGCTATTTTCCATTGCTAATGGTGCGGCTAAGAAATATTCGATTTATATATAGAACAACAAAAAAGCGAAATCCGAACTCTACATTCTTTCAAAAGTTTGGTCAATATTTCTTTTTTTCCTGGTCGCAATACTTCATTATCATACCGGCACTATCTACTGCACTAAGGCGAGTTTCAATGTGGGGAGTTCCATCATCGCTCGTTGAGCCTATGACATAAAGGTTACTACCTTGAAAAACGCTTCTAGAATTTTCAGCATATGCCAGATTGATTCGCTTATTAAAATAATTCTGCTGAGCTTGAAGTTTCAAGCCCAGCAGAGTGAAAAATAATAAGGTCCGGAGCATTGATTGAGTTCGTTTCGACTATTGATCAATCAAAGTTAAAGTATTCTTTCTTTCAATACTCGGCTGAGATCGTTGTAAATCGGGGCAGATAATTTTATTAGCTAATGATTTGATTTTTATTCTCTCAAACTTAATATCGTCGAATCCCAGAGATACTTCTGAATCCTCCTACTCCTTTATTAACTTACCGCTAAAAACTTTATTCTCTTTAGTTGCAATCTTGTAAAAATAAATACCAGAAATATTCTGACTTAAATCGAGAATACTAATTTGACCTGATTTAGAAAAAACAATTTCACCGGTGTAATTAAATACTTTAATATTTTCGATTTCTACTTTGCTTTCAATATGAAAAAGACCCAATGAAGGGTTCGGGTAAATCTGCAACTCAACTTGATTTTGATTCTCATCCATATTACCGACATTCATCCAGCAACTGGAAATCTCACAGCCCAGGCTATCAAGTTTAAGAAGCCAAGTGTCACTTATTGATCCTGTATCTGGAGCCAGAGGAAAAACCGGACCGGTTGCAATAAAACCACTATCAGAAGTCGGCTTAATATCATAAAGGAAATTATCACTGTTGTTTCCCATCAACAATCTATAGTTTCTATACCATAGACTGTCACCATTGCCCGCAACTTTTAATACTATTCCGTTGGTTTGGTTTGTTGTTGTATCGTAATAGCATGAACCTGCGCCCATAATGCTGCCATCAGGCAAACTGCAAATACTGTAAAGGTTGGGATAGTACCGAACAGGACCATATTTTTTATCCCACAAGAGGTTGCCTGCGGTATCAAGCTTTATAATATTGAGCCTACCATCACCTGGATCAAAGGGCAAACCATGAAGAACATCGGTGTATA
Organism: Bacteroidota bacterium; assembly: GCA_039930605.1. Taxonomy (GTDB): domain Bacteria; phylum Bacteroidota; class Bacteroidia; order AKYH767-A; family 2013-40CM-41-45; genus JAPLDB01. Next base: position 9,743 of record JBDTTM010000106.1, on the reverse strand, counting down.
TTCCACCACCAATAAGTGAACCATCAAACGACTGCGATACAGACCAGCATAAATCTTCATATTGACCTCCAAACACTTTTTCCCATTGCTCATTACCAAGACTATCTGTCTTGATTAGCAACCAATCAATATTTAAACTGCTACGAAAAAACCTCATACCACCAATAAAATAGCCGCCATCAGATGTTTGAACTACGGAATACCCCTCATCTGTGACATTATTTGTTAATCCATAATGCTGATTCCACTCCATACCACCCATACTGTCCGTTTTGAATAGCCAAACATCATGCATTGAATCAAATGTAGCCGTTGTTCCAACCATTATAAATCCGCCATCTGTCGTTGGTCTGCATTGGTTAAAAGTTTGAAATGTGGTATCACCGAATACCTTCGTCCATAATGTGTCTCCATTAGCATCAAATCTATATATAGCTCCATTAGCATCTCCACTTGTATCTTGCACTCCTCCACCTACGATATATCCACCATCGGGGCTTTGGGAGAAGCTTCCAACCAATCCAGCATAATAATTAATTGTTAAAGATCTAATGGCTTTATTCCACAAGATGTTACCGGCACTATCTACTGCACTAAGGCGAGTTTCAATGTGGGGAGTTCCATCATCGCTCGTTGAGCCTATGACATAAAGGTTACTACCTTGAAAAACGCTTCTAGAATTTTCAGCATATGCCAGATTGATTCGCTTATTAAAATAATTCTGCTGAGCTTGAAGTTTCAAGCCCAGCAGAGTGAAAAATAATAAGGTCCGGAGCATTGATTGAGTTCGTTTCGACTATTGATCAATCAAAGTTAAAGAATTCTTTCTTTCAATGCACTATTCAACAATCACTCTCACAATTTCTTCTTTATTAAGACCCTTGATAGAAATGAAATAAATACCCTTCGCAAATCCACTCATATCCATATCTACTTGATTCTCGCCTTTTACTGATTCACCTGTTTTTTGAGATAAGATTCTTCCAGAAGGGTCTTTTAAGGTCAGCGTATAATCATTTTCTAACTCACTTTTAAACCAGATTGTTACAACTCCCTTGGTTGGATTTGGGTATGCACGAACGGTTCCAGTTGATTTTCTAAATTCTGTAGTACGGCAGGAATTAACAGATACATTTATAGCAGCGCTTGGCTCCGAGGTGCCACAATTATTCGAGGCTCCGACTGTAATGTCACCACTAGAAGATCCCCAATAAACAAGAATAGAAGCACCATTAGATGGACCAAGAATAGTTGCACCTGATGGAACAGTCCAATTGTAATAAGTGGCACCTGACGAACCTGATGTAGAATAAGTTTCTATATCGTCTGGGCAAACTGAATTACTTCCTGTTGGAGTAGGTGGTACACCTGGTTTTGCAATTACAGTCAAAGAACTGCTGGCACTCATTCCACAAGAATTAATTGCCACGACTGAGAGATTAACTGAAACAAATTTAGCACGAAAATCAATTGATACACCACTGAGGTTGGCAGGGCCAACTATTACAGCTCCTACATTGCTAACTGTCCATTTATATGCGGATGCTCCTGTAATAGGGGCTATGGAATAACTGACGCCCGTTTGGGCACATTCTCCATATTCCGGACCGCTAATGGAACCGGGAACGGCAGGTACATGGCAGGTATCTGGCTCAATAATTATTTCAGGGTAATCAATATCGAGTAAAGCCTTTTGCAAAATGCGTGCACCTGCAAAACCATATTTAGTGGTATCCTGAGCCAATGTATCAATAACAGCAAGCAGATCAGTACTGTCACGCAAAGACGCAACAGGAACGCTATCTTCCTTCAATTCGAGAATAATATTCTGAAGGATAACATAGTTATCAAGCTGAGGATACTCTGTTGCAATTACAGTAAGCATACTATCTCCATTAGAAAAATCTGATTTGCGCACGTAAATTTCATAAAGCTGTCGCGCGCGCAACTCGTTAGTATCCCCACTTAAAAGAATGATCATACTGTCTATCGCAGCGGGCAATGTATCCTGCATATAAATTGCCAATGCTTCATTCAAATTAGATTCATAAATAGAATGCCAATATTCTAAGTTTCCTAGTGACAGTTTCATTGCAGATGAATCAAGCATTTGCAATGTGATCAGCGAATCAAGACTTGCACTGTCAATAGGTAATGTAGATGCAGTATCAATTTTATTGAATATTGAATCAGGTAATGCAGCATTACGCACATAGAAAATTCCTAAGGTGTCCGCTGAAAAAATTCCTGTGATAGTGAGAAGGGTGTCGAGTACCCTTGCTGTTAAATATGGAGTTGCTGCAAGCAAAGCATCATATCTTTCCTGACGGGAACCAGATTTAATAATTGCCATCAAAACATCAGTATTACCACCATCAATCAAAGTTTCAATTGAATCAATAATAAGTTTTGCCTGATTCATTAAAATGTGTTGATTCGGTGGAGCAGGCAATGGAAAAATATCAAGGCATGAGTTTATCGGATCAAAGAGATTTTGAGTATAATCTATAGTAACAGGGCCGCTATAACACAAAACATTCGCAGCATCGAAATTAGTATGACACCAGTACTTATTTATTGGTCCGCAAGAACTACAATTGGACAATGAAATAGCTCCCCCTGCACACGATCCGGTAAAGGAATTATCAGCTTCTACCGGTAAAGCACCATTTAAATATTCTGATAATGAAATTCCCGGTTGGCTGGTCACTGCAATATCCCTGCTAATTGAATTATTATATTCATTACATCTCACCTTGAGTCCGTCTCCATTGCCAGATAATCCGCGGAGTTCATCCATATAAATGTTTCCAATATTTAGATCGGAGAACGTATTTTTATATATTATATTATAGTTGCTGTTACTAGTAGAAAATTTGTCCGTCAAACCCCAACCTGGATAGCCATTTGTATTAGTAAAATCATTTTGTGATACCTGGTATCCGTTGCATTCTTCCATGCATAGCCCATATTGAGAAGGCAGAATATCATATCCCACATTTACATCATTATCATAAATTTGAAAGTTGTCAACATATCTAACGAGAATTCCCTTGTAGTTATTTGAAATAGTACTTCCATGTAATTGAAAACTTGCACTTGTAGAAGAAACATTCCCGACAGTTAAGCCAAATTTGTTTCCTGAAAATGAATTTTGATCTCCATCGAAATCAGCATCGATTGTAGCCAAGCCAGTGCCGCGCAGATCCCAATCTGTAGGACTGACGTCCGTAAAAGTATTGAGACTAAACCCAACATGATGTACATCCCACATACTAACGAAGGTGTTAATACCAGCACGTCTCATTCCCAGCGCAATATCGGGATCAAGCATATAAGCGTTGCACAGAAAATCGGTACTTAAAATATCGCTTTTATTATTAAGGACAGAATAAGGATAGGGCTCAAAGTGAATACTTCGCCTATTGTTGGTATACAGTGCTCCATTAGACCTAAGAACTCCGCCTCCATGTCCAGGGTCAATGTCCACGTATCCATGACGAATAATACTTCCTCCGGGATTATTGAGAACAGTTTCATGATAGGTCGGTGCCTTTCCTTTTCCAACTAATGTTCCCATTCTGGCATTTTCGATCAATGCACCTGTATTTATATACATTAACCCCTGCATTCCCCCTGCACCAATAGATTGAGAGAATTGCTCATCGCCCCAAACTTGGATTCCATCCCACATAGAACCAGGGCATCCCGCGATTGAAGTCAGGGTAGAACCTTGTTCGACAATTAATGTTCCACCTGGCTCAACAACAATATTAGTCTCAGTACATACTTTTCTTGAATCAGCGAATTCCAAAACGGTGGATGAGCCCGTTATAGTGAGTATTTCACCATCTTCAACATGTATTGATCCTCTTATTGTTTTCGAGCTAGATATGCTGCTAATTGGATTCCCTAATAATGTTGTAACATTCGTTGTGCTTTCATCAATGGTGTAGGTTACCTCAGTTTGTTCGCAATCGTCATAAAGTTTTACTAAGTATCCATCGTCTAAATTTCGACTATTATTGCCAGCTATTACATAACTGCCATCATCAGCTTGGGTAATTGTGTATAGACATTCTTGCTTTTTTAAATCTCCGGGAAAAAAGGTTGGAGTTTTATCATCTATCGTAAAATCAGTCTCCCAATCCAATCCTGCATAAGGAACACGAACATTGTCGAATTTCGCTACATAAGCATTTGAGTTTAGATATTCCCATCCAGGATCCGATGTATAAATTTGGCTACCACCACAGTTCCAATTTCTACCTCCAGGATAATCTGAATCGAAAGCTTGTATTATTTTTGTTGAAACACATGCAAATCCACCATCACTTGTATTACAAATTCCAATTTTTAAATCATAGGCATGGATTTTGTCGTTAAAATCAGCTGTCGGATTAAGTGAAGCAATTGCAGTTACTGTTGTCGAGCCAGTCGTCATACTATATATTGTTCCATCACCGTAATTGTCTCCCCCACCATTTGTATTACAAGTATTACAACTTTCAATTACAGGCACGAGAATATCAATATTATTAGCATCAAAAATGACATCGTATGTGGTTGAATTGGGCTGATTGGAAATAATCCATGAATCTGTTTCTATAGGACCAATTGCCAAATCAAATCTAAACGCGACGCTTTCAAGATTACCATTATTTCCTTCATACCCAACAACTGCGTAAACTCGATTGGTAGGATTATATTCTGCCGCAGTAAACCTTAAATCTCTGTCGTTTGGCGCTTGCCGATCTTCATAGAGTTCCTTGCTATTTAAATATCCGTCTGCTGACATAATATCCAGTATAAGTCCTCGTATGCCAGTGGCAGAGCCACTAGCCACATCATATCCCCAACCAACTATCTTCAGATGTCGAATTCCATTACCGTCTTCGTATTCAAAACCGTCTGTTCCATCATAAAACCAATCACAATTACTATTATGATTCGCTATATCGGTTCCTCCATAATTTGCATAGCCATAAATTCTATTCCATGCAACTGTTCCGTCAAAATTCAATTTGATTACACTTATAAAATTTTTCTTACTCTGAAGATCACTGCATAGAGCTCCATCGCTCGGGGTACAGGTATTTCCCGCATTACAAACAAAATAGTTACTTGCCGTTCCATTATAATTGTATAAAAGTTCTAACCCTGTTTCAGGATCCCTTGTCGCTTGTGTTGATCCTATTGCTATATATGAATGGTCTGCAGTTTGAAAAATATGATAAAGTCCATGAGAGCATCCGAGATTAAGTTGCTTTAACCAAATGCGATTACCATTCACATCAAATTTTCCTAAATACTGTAATGTTGAAAGGCCATAGTTAGGATATCCTCCCAAATAATAACCATCTTCACAATCTTCTGGAGACGTAGCCATTTCTACCTTAATATAACCTTCATTTGGTTCGGTGTATTCCCAATTAAGTGGTCGTGAATACCCTACGCATACATACCCATCCGCAACATCGTTTAAATCTTTACTATTATTATGTCCAAACCACCAATCTTCACCGAGGTTTGAATTTTGATTCAAGGGGGACCCATAACTTGGACTTCCTGGATAATCGATTCTTTTCCAGTCAACGCATGGTGGTGGATATGTTCCTGTTGTTGGGAATACCGAAGCTGCATAATTATAAGCTAAATCAATATTAACAAGAGCTGATTTTGTATATCCAAGATCATCAATAATTATAATTCGATATTGTCCTGCCCTTAGACCAGAAGCGGTATCATTTGTTTGCAACGGATCTGTGTCCCACAAGTAAGAAATTGGTAATGAACCACCAGTTGTATTTGCAATTGCTTTTCCATTTCTATAAACCATGTATTCTTCAGGAATTGTGCTGGTAGAAAGAGCTAATGGGGGTACATTACTTCCTAAAGTAAGTTTATAAATATCAGACCCAGACAGAGAAAGCAATGAATCAGAAGTAATAGTTCCTTTCCCTGAACTGGAGGTTTGAGCATAACGACCTAAATTTTTCCATGACGTTGTTTTATATCCCGCTACCACCTTTAATGAATCTATTCCTGTTTTGCAAACAGAATTGTTCCATCCCAAAGTTGCTCTAACAGTAGAACTTCCTATCGGATGTTTTAAAGTCCAATATTCACAACTACTGATTTCCAAAGAATCTAAAGTATCTCCATCTGCAATGCCTGAACCAGTCGCATAATACCTTGCAGTAAATGCATCGCTCGTTGAAGAAGGCTCAGTAATTCCAAAAGAGTGATATGCGCTACTATGCAAGGCAGTATCTCCTAATGCAAATGTGAAAGCATCATTCCCAATTTTCTTCAACGGCCCATTCACATAGGATGAATCACTTCCACCGGAAACAACCCCATTATCTGGAACAGTAATAATATTTGTTGTGTCTGTCGCAATAATCCCTTTGGTAAGGAATAGTGTATCTGAAAGTGTAAGAGGGTAACTTAAAGAAACAACTCCTCCAGACTTATTAATTTGTATCCTTTTAAAGGATGGCACATAAGATGCAGACTTACTCAAAGTTTGCGTGCTGCTCCCATCAAGAATTATCTTGCCCCCATTCGCGCCAAACTCAATTGCTGCTCCACCATCCACAGTAATATTTCCTGCAAAGGTTGAATTCTTAGTGTATGCTGGATAGAACCGTACTGTCGAAGCCCCCGCTCCCACCCCGTACTGCTTAAATGTCACATTCCCATTAAAATCATCAGCATTGATTGTTGCCAGTTGAAAGCTTCTGTTACTGTTGGAAGTAGTAACAGAGTCACATATCACCGTTGTGCTATTGAATACGTTGCCTCCGTCACAAGCATCAGTTACTCCACTTGTCCTCTTGATATTTACCGTCCCATTAAATGTTGTTCCATTTAGAAAAATTCGGTTGCCATTGAAAATGAAAGGGCCATTGAAAACATTCCCCGTCAATAAATAAAGCACATCGGTGCTTGCGCTCATTGGAATAGAAATTGTATCCGAGCCATGCTGTACCACATTCATAAGCTTAACAATTCCCGAACCAGATGGAATTGTAATTCTACAATTTGTATCAAGCACGACGGTCCCACCTGTGCCACCAAAAGTTATAGCCGAATTGGCATTTTCAACCGTTGCGTTTCCTTTGATGGTTACATTCCCTGAACTTCCTACCCAATAATGTTCCGACTGGGAACCAAGAGCATTTTTAAATTTTACATTTCCTTGAAACAGTGCATTATTTATCGAAAGATTTGTAGCATTATTTTGCAGGACAACATAAGTAGCAAACGTATCAACAGACGTAGTTGCCAGATTAACCGTTGAACCTGCATTTTGAATAATCGTAGTGCTGTCTCCAAAATAATTTCCTCCACCAGATGTAATCGTAAATCCTGATGCTGTCGAATATGTCATGTTTGCCTTCCCTAAGAATCTACTACCATCAAGGAAAATACCTGGTGCAGAAATAGTAACGGCCCCACCGAATGAAGATCCGTCTTCAAATTTAATTGTTGCTCTTGAACCTGTTAATGTCAGGTTTATTGCAGTGGAACCATTTTGAAGAAAATTTCTTAAATACAAGGTGCCATAATTGCCACTACCTGCTGTATGATCAAATCCCTCGGAACCAATCAAAATCGTTTTTCCACTTGCAAGTGTACAGCTACCAGTACTTGCACCAAATGTTATACCTCCACTGCTTGTTGAGTTCACTACAATACTGTCGTTATAAAATGAAGTACCATAATAGTTGGAATATATCTTACCGCTACTACTTGAGTACATTGTCACTTTTCCATTGAAAACATTGTTTGTTCCCTGGTGTGCAAGGTAAATGCTTCCTGAACCCCTTGATGCAACAGTAAGGGTAGAGTTAAATGTATCAGGTGCAGACGTATTGGAAAGGACAATAAATCCTGAACTACTATCAGTTATTGAAGCGGCACCTGCAAAATAGTTTCCTCCGTTTCCACTATCATTTGAGGTTCCTTTTTTTACTGCCGTAAATGTGCTGTTGAATTTACAACCGTTGAGTAAGATGGAATTCCCTGTTGCATTTACGGCAGCACCAAATGTTGTGGCGGTAAAAGTAAGGGTACCGGTACCTGAGCAGGTTACCGTTCCATTGTTGATGGCTCCTGCAGTAAAAGTGGCATTGGCAGAAATGGTGAGTGTAAACCCATTGCAGTCAAGCGTGCCGGAGGTCATGGTGAATTTCTTCACTGTTGTATTTGCTGCAAGCACAGGAAGATTGGTATGGGTTACAATAGTAACTGTATCGCTGGAGGTCACTGTTCCATTGGGGCTCCAGTTGGTACCGGTTACCCAATCTGTATCGGTTGTTCCTGTCCAGGTGTAATTAGCTGCCCGGGTGAAGAATGATGCACTGATTAAAATGGAAAGAATAAATCCTTTCAATATGATGGAGTAATTTAATTTCATTGGATTGGGTATTTATGGCTGTGAACTATTTATTAAAAACAAAAGCTTCGGTCAGCGAGTGATCATCGCGTTCGATTTTTACTTCGCTGAAGTAACCCATCAGGCCATTGTAGTCACCAAGCCCCAGGTTGATCACATTACCGGTTCTGCTGTAGGTGCAGCCATTTCCAACATTTCCGGAAACATCAAATGCAAATGTTTTATCAAGAAGTTCAGAACCACCATCTGTTGTTCCAAGCTTTACATGAATAGAAGAAATTCCGGTAAATTCAAAAAGTTGCACCGTCATCACAACTCTTATTGACGTGCTGTCTGAGACATTTGGAATAGAATCCTCATCAATGCAATTGGTAATGCAGTTCGTTTCTACATTAGTAGACAAAACAGGGTAGGTGTTCTGGGAATGGGCCTGCAAACAAATTGTGAACAACGCAATAAGTAATGCCGGAAATCTGGTTGGTAGTTTCATGGGATTAATTGGATTAATGATTGGCCATAAAACTACTCCGTCGCATTTCCCATAAATGGATAAAAATTATCCATTTATGGAACTTAAAATTTTGTATCGAAGGCGTTTCGTTTATTTTCTGTTGGACAATGAAAACATTCATTATATTTACAGAAGAAATTCTTCACCTATGGCAGCATATAAAACAAAACCACTATGCTCTTACATGAGTCCCCCCAACTCGCCATCTATGACGAATGCTATGTTTGTGCCCAGGCGCTTCACAACTCTTTTAAAAGATTAGGATTTATTTTACATGAGGTTAGCCAAAACGAAGATGAGCTTATTCGTTTTATCCATCTAAAACCTGCAGCATTACTTTTTCACCTGGACTCCTCGAAGGAGAATGCTTACAGCCTTCTTTCCAGACTAAAGCAGAGAGATCGCAAACTGAAAATATTGGTACAAACTATTCTTCTTGAAAAAGAACATGCGGAAATACTTTTGAAAAGTGGAGCGGACAGCATTATTACCGGACGGTATAATTTTAAAAACCTGATCGAAAAATTGACGGCACTACATTCTTCATTTGAAATCTATGCAGAAGGCATCATTGATCTGGGACTTAAAACCATCTTGAATGATGATGATCCTTTCTTCAAGATAGCATCAGATCCAAAAAAATTACGCCTTACAAGGTTGCTCATGGGAGGACATTCTACAAAGGTCATTGCGCAGATGATTGATGTTCCGGAAACCGACATCGAAATGCTCCGCAAAAAAATACTACACGACACCAAATGTCAGAATGTTGCTGAATATATCGGGAAGGCCAAGGATAGGAGTATAATCTGAGGAGGAGGTAGCAGC
>JBDTTM010000105.1:0-11070 GCA_039930605.1 Bacteroidota bacterium | reverse complement strand
GCGCGGTGCGTATGGTACTGCACATGCTTCAACAAAATCCTGCAGATGCAACACGTTTTGGTGAAACCATAATCAGGCTGGTGCAGGAAATCCGTTTCTGTAAAAACTGTCACAATATTTCCGATGCCGAACTGTGTTCGATTTGCGCAGATTCAAGACGCGACCGCAGTATCATTTGTGTAGTAGAAGATGTGAGGGATTTGCTTGCCGTGGAAAGCACAAACCAATTTCATGGATTGTATCACGTCCTTGGAGGCATTATCTCTCCGATGGATGGAATCGGTCCCAATAATTTGAAGATTGATTCCCTGCTGGAGAAATTAAAGACTCCCGTAGTGAATGAAATAATCATGGCTTTGAGCGCAACCATGGAAGGTGACACCACCGTTTTCTACCTCTATAAAAAAGTATCTCAATTGAACCGGGCCGGACTTAAGCTTTCATCCATTGCCCGCGGCGTAAGCATTGGGGATGATTTGGAATATGCAGATGAAGTTACCCTCGGTAGGTCCATCCTCAACCGCACACCGTACGAAAGTACACTTGTAAGATAATCAGTATCCTCCGCTGCGCTTGCGAAGGAACCATTCAACCGAAAGCATCGCCAATAGCAAAAAGAAAATGGCTTTCAGGTTTACAAGGTCAATGAGCTTCACCTGTGAATAGGATATCGTTTTGATGTCTTCCTTTGATTGCAACAGTTTGGATAATTCCGCCAACTGGGATGGATAAAAAAGCTGTCCGCCTGATTTCTGCGAAAGCGAATACAATAGCTGGTGGTCTGCCACGGTTTCATTCTGTTCAACCTGTAATGCATTCACGCTGAAATCTCCTTCCGCAGAATAAAGCTTCTCCCCGATTTTGACCTGTGCTTTGTAATGGTAATCTCCCGGGTTAAAAATTCCCGCATTCAGTGAATAAGCCTTTTCTGTTTTTGAGAAAGTAAAAGGAAATGACTTTTTCTCCCTGTTGCTAATGGTAATGGCAACATCAGGACTATTGATCAATTCGAAGTTGTCGTTGTAAACTTCTGCATCCATCACCACCGGTTCGTTCTCGTTAAAGGAGTTTTTACATAAAATTTTAAAGTGACCTTTTACTTCATGTACGCTCAAGTATTGTACTGATTTTGAAATAATAGTATTGAATACGTCAAAGTTTTGATTAAGCTGGAAGTCATTCATCCGCCAGCGCCAGCAACCCTCCCCACAAAGTACTCCTGACTTCGTATTTCCACTCTCTCCAAGGAACAACAAAGGCTGCGTTGTGGAGATGCTTCCTATCTGCTGGGTCAGGAAAGATGATCCCTGCGATGAAACCACATAGTCTCCGAAGGGAGTCAGCAATGGCGAGAACGTACGGACGGCATTTTTTAATCCGTCATCCACTGTGAAAAGGCTAAAGTCCGGATTCACGTTTGGCCTCGTTTCATTTCCCTTGTTCAGGCTGTTGCGGATTGTAACACCGGCTTCAAGGAGGTTAAACGCGCTAATGTTTGTTTGGGAACCCAGGATATACAGGCACGGAATCCCGTTTTCTTTTATAGACCTGATAAGATCAACTGCAGGATGATCAACAGAAGGAATCTGATGTAGGATGATCAATTGCTGATCCTTGATATTCGTTTCAAGTTTATCTATTGTGACAACCTTCACTTCATAATTCTCATTGCTCTCAATAGCTTCTTTCAGAGCCGCAATATCAGGATGAGGTGCATCAGCAACGATCAACACCTTTCGCTTTGTTTCCTGCACTTCCACATAGATGTCCTTTTGGTTATTCGTTGTTGTAATTTCTCCGGCTATCGGAGCAATGGAAATCTTATAATGATGGATTCCTTTCTTCTTCGCATCGAGGTAAACAGGGATTGACTGACGATACTTATTTCCGGCCACTGTTACCTGTTTGGTAAACAGAATTGAAGAGTCTTCAGTTAAGGTCAAAGTTGAAGAAGATCCACTGCATTCACGGCCAATAACTACAATATCAATAGGAAATGAATTATTTAAATAAGCTATTTTATTGTATTGAATATCACCGACTATAAGATCTTTTTGCGCAGTGGTATCGCCCAAAGCAATTGCATATACAGGAACCTTCTGGGAATGATAGAGAGGATTGCTTCCCTTGTTGTAAAGTCCATCGCTGGCCAGTATCAAAGCACCGACATTCCGGTTGGCATAACGCACCTCAACTTCATCCATAAGACCGGTAAAATCGGTCTGCTTTTCGTTAAAAGTCAGGTCCAGTTTCTCATCTACTTTATCCCCAAAAGTCAAGGTCTTGACTTCATATTTCTGGGAGAGTTCATTCACCAAAGTCTTCAAGTCCTCCACGTACTTTTTCCGGTAAAAGGAGGAGTCTTTATTGGTAACGATGCTTTGGGAATTATCCTGTGCAACAATAATGATAGGTTTTTCCGTCTGCCTGGTCATCGTCCTGATCAGCGGCGAGAGTAATAAAAACGCAAGCAGGGTGATAACGACAAACCGAAAGGTCATCATCAGCCACCTCAGCCAGGATTTAATATCCCCTGTGTTTTTATCCTTCCTGTAAAGAAAAAAGGTAAGCAAAGCACCGGCTAGAATGCAAAAGACAGAAAGCCAGGCAGGAGATTCAGTTACTATTTGGAACATATAAACGCCTGCAAAGAAACGAGAAATCGGCGAAGAAATTGGGAGAAGAATGATTTGATTTTTTTGAACCACCTATTAGCATTGGCTGTTCTCTGTGCAACTCCTTGTCTCAGTGGTAAATGGCTGTTCCATTAGTGTTTATTTCAAAATAAATTTAATAGCCTAGCTAACTTAGGCTGTTATTTGTGATTAACTGTGTCCCAGTGGTATAAATGGACATTCCCTCCACTGTGTTTATTACTTTCGCCTCATGGAAGGAACGGAAAAGTTAAAACGAGGCAGCATCCTGGAGAAAATTGAAATTGCTGAAGCGGTTAGTGAAGGAAAATCAATTGCACGTGTAGATAATATGGTTGTTTTCATTGCAGGTGGTGTTCCGGGCGATGTTGCAGACCTGAGAATAGACAAAGTGAAATCAAATTATGCGGAAGCCCGCGTAGTGAATATTCATACTGCTTCCCCACACCGTGTTGAACCATTCTGTGAGCACTTCGGTTCCTGTGGCGGCTGTACATGGCAACACATGACCTATGAAATGCAGTTGCAGTTCAAACATAAACAGGTCGAAGATGCATTGGTCAGGCTTGGAAAAATAGAAGTCCCGCTTATGCTTCCCATTATCCCTTCCCAAAAAACACGTTACTACCGGAACCGGCTGGATTTTGCATTCAGTAATAAGCGATGGCTCACCATTGAAGAGATTGCCACTAACGAACAGTTTGAGCAAAATGCTTTGGGATTTCACGTCCCGAAACGATTTGATAAAATCCTTGACATCAATACCTGTTACCTGATGAATGATTTTCAGAATAAAATCAGGCTTGCAATTAAAAACATTTGTATTGATCAGGGTTATCTGTTTTTTGATCCGGTAAAGCAGCAGGGATTGATGCGCAATGTTGTTGTGCGAAATACGAGTACAGGTGAATGGATGGTTGTTGTTATCTTTCTTTCAGATGAAAAAGATAAAATCACTTTTCTGTTGACGGAACTGGCAGCCCGTTTCCCGCAGATCACTTCTCTTCTCTACATTATCAATCCTAAACGAAATGATACTTTTTATGATTTACCTGTACATGTCTTTAGCGGGAAGGATCACATCACCGAAGAAATGGAAGGACTGAAATTCCGGATCAGTGCGAAATCTTTTTACCAGACAAATTCTGAACAGGCTTATGAATTGTATAAAGTGGTACGTGAATTTGCGGCACTTACAGGTGAAGAATTGGTTTATGACCTCTATACAGGCACTGGAACCATCGCGCAGTTTATTTCGAAAAAAGCAAAAAAAGTTATTGGCATTGAACAAACTGTTGATGCCATAGAAGATGCAAAGGCCAATGCAAAGCGAAATGGCATTACCAACACAGAATTTATCGCCGGTGACATCAAGGACACGCTCACCAAAGACTTTGTGCATTTGCATGGAAGTCCTGATGTAATTATTACAGATCCACCGCGGGCGGGCATGCATGAGCAGGTTGTAAACAGGCTCAATGAAATTCGTCCCAACAGAATTGTTTATGTAAGCTGCAATCCGGCGACCCAGGCCCGCGACATTGCATTGTTATCTACTTTTTACTCGGTTGAGAAAGTGCAGCCGGTGGATATGTTCCCACATACTACGCATGTAGAAAACGTGGCACTATTGATACGCAAAAATTGAATTCTCTCTTCATAGTTTCTATCACGAATCACAAATTATCACTGATTAATTGCAACAAAGTTTAGTGTTAATTCGTGAAATTAGTGGCTAAAGAAATGGTTATTTCAATTTCACCTTGACCAGATAATATTCCTTGTTGTTCTCGAAATACCGCTTGCCAAATACCTGCGCCTGAATTTTCTCACCGTTTTTCTTTTGATGGGTTGATTCTCCTGAATAAAGGACATTACCCCGCGTGGATTCAAGGAGGCCTATTGCATCCTGCTTGCCTTCAGGAGGTCTTAAGTCAACAACATGCATCTGTTTTAATTCCTCGAGTGAATATCCATATACATCCACAAACATCTGATTGGCATCGAGAATAAAATAGGTTGCCGGATCAAAAATCAACGCCGGAATAGCCAATGTGTGAATGTCTTCAATCATTGAAATGCAAATATAAAAATCGCTGCGATATTTAATAATCGAAAACCAATTTCCCGCATTTTGCCAGAAATTTCTCGTCTATGGTAGCTCCGATTCCGGGCAGATCAGGAAGGTGTATCTCACATTCGTTTATTATTTCAACTCCATTCACAACCGGATCGAGAAGATGGTTGAAACAATAATCAAGGTCATAAAACTGAATGTGGTCATAAGCACAGGCAAAATGTGCATTGGCTGTCAACGCAAGTTTCGATTCAATCATTCCGCCCAGCATACAGGAAATTCCATTTTCCTTTGTGATATCTGCGATCTTCATGGCTTCAAGCATACCACCACTTTTTGCAAGTTTGATGTTGATGTGCGGACAAATCTTATGTTTCGAAATGTATGCAGCGTGGTAGGCATAGAAGCAGCTTTCATCCGCCATTACAGGCACAGAAACTGTTTCGCTGACGCGTTTCAATGCGTCATAATCGTAGTGCTTCACAGGCTGTTCGCAGAATTGAATACCGTCAGATTCCAGGGCAGATAAAATTGCAATTGCATCGTCTGTCGACCAACCCTGGTTGGCATCCAGGCGCAAAGGAATTTCTTTACCGACAGCAGCGCGCACTGCTTTCACGCGCTCTATATCATCAGCAGGTTTTGTTGCACTTCCAACTTTCAATTTCAAAATCGTTACGCCTCTTTCTTTGAGTTTGAGCGCAGCATCAGCCATTTCATCTGCAGTACCAATCGAAACCGTATGATCGGTGAGCAATACTTTTTTCTTTCCGTCCAGGAATTTGTACAGCGGAAGACCGGCATGTTGAGCAGCAATATCAAACAAGGCCATGTCGAAAGCACTTTTGACTGTTGGATTATTCGGCACGAAGTCATTCATGCGTTTCATGCATTTAGAAATATCAAGTGCATCCTGCCTGAGCAACATCGCAGAAAAATCTTTGGCCAAAGCAAGATCACTTTCCTGGGTTTCACCAACAATCATAGGAAAAGGTGAACCCTCACCCCACCCTGTTATTCCATCCTCAGTAAAAATTTTTACGAGTACATTTTTCGCTTCAAACAAAGTCCCCAATGAAATGATGAACGGTTTCATGGGAATATTATACGCATAAAGCTCAATCCGTGTGATGGTCATATTGAAAAGGGAAATAAAATAAAAAAAGTGAGGATAAATGAAATACAGGTTTCAATAAATAATCCTGATTGATTTACCCAATCTTCAATTCATCTAATCGACTAATTAACCAATCACAGGTTTGCCTTCCATCCTACTCCATCCAGCTCTTGTAATAATCACCGTTCATGATGCCCGCTCCATCTTTCGTAATCCAAAGAGGTTTGAAAGTATCTATCATGACTGCCAGTTCTTTGGTTTCTTTCATCCCCAAACTTTTTTCCACGGTTCCCGGATGCGGTCCATGCGGAATACCCCCGGGATGAAGCGTGATCATTCCCCTTGTCACGGCCTTGCGACTCATAAAATCACCATCTACATAATACAACACTTCATCACTATCCACATTGCTGTGGTTATATGGAACAGGAATTGAAAGCGGATGGTAATCGAACATGCGTGGAACGAAAGAGCATATCACAAAATTGTGCGCTTCAAAAGTCTGATGTATCGGAGGTGGCATGTGCAGGCGGCCTGTGATCGGTTCAAAATCATGAATGGACAAAGCCCATGGATAGAAGAATCCATCCCATCCGATGGCATCAAAGGGATGTGATCCATATATATAAGGATATAGCATCCCCTGCTTTTTGATCATGATTTTAAAATCACCTTTCTCATCATGGGTCTCAAGGTTGACAGGTTTGCGGAAATCACGCTCATAGTAAGGAGAATGCTCTTCATGTTGACCATAATGATTCCGGTATCGCTTCGGCGTTTCAATGGCACTAAATGACTCGATGATGAGCAAACGGTTTTTGTCCGTGTCAAAGTTGATTTGGTAAATAATACCACGGGGAACAACAATGTAATCACCATAGCTGAAGCTCAATTCTCCATAAAGTGATTTGAGCTTCCCCGTTCCTTCATGAACAAAAATGACTTCATCTGCATCTGCATTTTTATAGAAGTAATCTGTCATTGATTTGCGCGGAGCGGCTAGCGAGATATGAACATCATTGTTTATGAGCACCGGCTTCCTGCTTTTTAGAAAATCATCCTCCGACTTTATGTTAAACCCTTCAAAGCTCTCGTGTTTCAAAAAACGCTCATGGCTTATTTCGGGGCTTATATTCATTGCCTCACCTACTTCTTTAA
Source organism: Bacteroidota bacterium (assembly GCA_039930605.1). Classification (GTDB taxonomy): domain Bacteria; phylum Bacteroidota; class Bacteroidia; order AKYH767-A; family 2013-40CM-41-45; genus JAPLDB01. Next base: position 4,064 of record JBDTTM010000105.1, on the reverse strand, counting down.
TCATTGTAGGCGGATAACAATGGTATATGAGCGAATACACGCTTGAAAAACCGTGCGTAGAAACCAATTCTTCTGCATATAATTCCCCGTTAGGCTTACGATGCTGCGTGTGTCGTTTAGGGGGAATGCTTCCAAGCGAATAGTAATGTGGCATTTTTCAATAATTTGAAAAGCAAAGGTAAAAGGAATTACCCTACATCCTTAATCGTTCGCCATTTTATACATGAATCTATTATCACCAAAAATCTTACATGTGTAAGGGTTGCCATTGAGGTAGGGAACTACCTACACCCCATTTCGAATAACTTAGCTTAACCCACATACCCTTCACATGGGAACAAACAAAAACAATATGAAAAAATCCATACTACAGGTAATGGCCGAATATGCTTCTACGTTGAAGCAGGTTGTAAAAACCAGGAAACGTGAAAGCAAACCGAAGCAAAATAGTATCACTGATGCGCTGGTAGTACTTGCTTTTATACTCCTGTCATTTCAATCATTCGCTACTACATATTATTCACGAACGAATAATGGAAACTGGAATGTCAATGCAACATGGAGTACATTTACCTACGGTAGCGTGGTAAATGCCGGTACATATCCAAAAGCAGGTGACATTGCAAACATCGGTGATGGTTACACCATCTATATCAATGCATCTGTCGGATGTGCCACACTGAATGTCGGACAAGGTGTTTCAGGAATTCTGGAATACCGCAGTACTGCAAACTATGTGCTCACCATTTCAGGAAATGTTACGTTGAACACCGGTAGTATATTCAGGTACAATACCGCCACCAACCGCACACACAATTGTCTCGTTGCCGGTGACTTTACAAACTACGGACTTGTTGACTTTTATGTAGCAGCCAACCAGGTTGTGAACCTGACATTTAATGGAAACAGGAATACACTTGTAACCGGAACCGGAATCTGGGATATGAACCAGGTTACGATGAGTAAGACAACAACAACTGCAAATATGATTGATGTACAGGGAACAACCTTTGAAGGTGGTATCCGGGCATTGTCGTTGGTTTATGGTACTTATATGCACAATAACACAGGTACATTGGTTATAGGTCCAGCAGTTGCAACTTTCACGATTGGACAAAATGTAATTGTAAAAATCCCGCGCGGAACTGTCAACTTCGTACCTGCCGGAACAACATTGATTCTCCAGGGAGCTATATACGTAAATGGCGGTACTGCCAATGTCGGCAGTGCAACCGGAACGATGGGAATAAGTACTGACCAAAACGGAGCATTTGTACCATATCTGGAAGTATCGTCAGGCACATTGAATGTAACCGGAGGTATTTGCTTTGGCGGAGGTTCTGCATTAGAACCGTTCAGCTTCCGCATGACTGGTGGTACGATGAACCTGAATACAGGAACTACAGGAAGTACACGAAGTGTTTTCTGTGTGAATGACGTTGCCAACAGTTCCTTCGTGATGAGTGCCGGAACAATTATACTTCAGAATCCGAATAGTTCCGGAACTGCGACCGTTGACTTTGCAATTAACGGAACAAATGGAACGGTAACCACTACAGGAGGAACTGTCCAGTTTGGAAATGCAAGTACACCGACAGGAAAGACTTTCAACTTCAGACCTTACGCAAATGCACTTTATCCTAACTTTAAAATTACAGGAACAGCAGCTGCAGCAATTACGTTACGCCCTTCGCAAAATGCAACTGCCAACTTCATGCTGTCATCGCTATACATAGACGCTGCAAAAACTTTTGATATCCGTTCCATTGCAGGAACTGCAGGAGATACCAAGCAGATGACACTGATGTATTTCGCCAGCGGAACAAATGCCTTGTACAACCTCGGAACATTTACGCCACGCTCAAGCACGGTTACTTTTAATACAGTGGGAGCCCAGGCCATCGGCGGTACGACTACGACCACGTTCTATAATCTTACAATTAACAATGCCAGCGGTATTACCCTGAACAGGGCAGCGAATATTTCAAACTTCCTGAGCATGGTGAATGGTAAATTAATTACCACCAATGCAAACATTCTTACCTGCGGTAATACGGCCAATGCAAATCTTGGATCATCCACATCATTTGTTGATGGTCCGATGGTACATACCATTGCAACTGCGGCAAGTCTGACAAAAACTTATCCTGTCGGCAAGGCGAATACATGGCGACCTGTGGTAACAACTATCAAGCACAGCAACGCAACAGCAGTTACTTATCGTGCAGAGGTATTTAATTCACCGGCATCAGCACTCCCATACGCGAAACCGGGATCCATTGCAAACGTATCTGCAGTCAGGTATGTACGGTTTATCAGGCAGGCAGTGGCAAACTTCACCAATGCAACAATGCAGATGTACTATGGTACTGATGACGTGGTTACGGACTTCGCTTCTCTTCGCGTGGTACATGACAATGGTGTAGCAACATGGTTAAACGTGAATGGTGCAGCGACAGCAAATGGAGTTGGAAATATCACTTCAGGAGTCTTTACAGTTTTCAATAATTATTTCGCTTTGGCGAACCCTCCCGGAGGAACCAATCCATTGCCTGTAACACTTTCTAATTTCCGTGCTGCATTGTCAAACAAAAAAGTAAATGTGAGCTGGGTGACTGAAGCGGAAATAAATTGCGCAAGTTTCATTGTTGAACGTGCTGCGGATAACAATCACTTCACTCCTATCAAGACAATTGAAGGTGCAGGTAACTCCACAACTGTACTTCATTATAACGTTACAGACAATACACCTCTTCGCGGGGTATCTTATTACCGGTTGAAACAGGTTGACTACGATGGTACACCTCACATCTACCCGTCTGTAAGTGTGAAAAACAATTCTTATGGAGCATTCGAAGTTTATCCAACTGTAAATAATGGAAGCGAAATTCACCTTCGCTATACAGAGAATGATCTTGCCAACTTTACAGTTACAGTTACCGATGCTTACGGAAAATCTATTCCGATTCACATGAACACTGTAGATGGTGGTTTAAATATCAGCGTTGATGAAACCTATCGCAAGAACGGAAGCATTTATTTTGTCACTGCCATCAATGGTGACGATATCCTGAGAAATAAATTTATTATTTCAGAAAACTAAGATTTGGTTTTAAGGTTAGAGTAATATTTTCAAACAAAGAAAGCAACCCCGTAAGGCTGCTTTCTTTGTTTATGGAATTTAGATACACACCCCCCTGGCCCCCTCTCAAGAGGGGGAAGGAATTTAAAATTCTTTCAAAAATTTCAATTATAGCAAGGCTGTTTAAAACCCCTCTGCACGTTTGAATGCCCGGAGCGAGAGGGGATTTAGGGGTGTGTCAATACGTAAGCAGGTTCCGACTCATCTTACTGTGCCAGCGTAAACCTGATCGTCAATCCCGCCGTCAATGTTGATGTAGGGAATGAAGTCGATACAAAAGGATTCGTGATCAACTTATCAGCAAACAATTTCAGGTTGATGCGATCGCTGATGTTGTAATCAAGGGACACTTTAACAGAGATACTGGTAGATCCGCTGCTTGGCTGGTTTGCATTCTCAACCAATTTTCGGATGAGCGTAGTATTCTTACGAAGTCCTAAATCTGCCTTCAGGTTCAGGTCGTTCACCACACGTGTTTTTGCAGGTCCCACCCGGACAAAAGGTAATTTCACACGCTTGAATTTATAACCTGCTCCAACAGTGTATTCCTCTCCGCGTACTTCCGTCACCTGTATGCTCGCGTAGCTCAATGACACAGTTCTGTCTCTTTTATATTCAAAACGCATCTGCAAGCTATTTTTGAAAGTTAAATCAATACCGATCAAAGGAGAGAATTGCTCTGCAATTGAGATTTGCTGGAAGTCATATTTCGGAATAATATTATTGACCGTATCAATACCGATATGATTTTCATTATTGCCCTTGTATTGTAAATTTTGCGTGAATGAATTAATGCTGTACACAGAACGGTAACCATGGCTAAGCGTCAATGACTGAAGGAAACTCTGGAAGAATTTCAGTTTTGATAATCCATCATAAGAGATACGCCAGTTAGGTTTTGGTATTTTCGGAAAGCGTTCTG
>JBDTTM010000104.1:0-11126 GCA_039930605.1 Bacteroidota bacterium | reverse complement strand
CGGCGATGTTGGCCATGCTGCCGGAACTGTTATTCTGCCATTGGTAAGTGAAAGGTCCTGTTCCATTTGCTGTTACAGAAAAACTTGTGTTTGCATTTTCGCAGATACTTCTGTTCGGTGGTTGTGAACTGATACCTGCATTTGTGCTGATGCTGACTGATGCACTGCCTGACATAGTGCGTCCGCAAGTTGTTGAAGTGTTGGTTGCGACAACTGTATATGTGCCGGCAGTGGTCTGATTTCCAAACGCAAGAGCTGCACCAGTACCCGGCATTGCTGAACCAACATTACCTGCACCTAACTTTAACTGGTAATCAACTCCTGAAGCAGAGTTGCTTAAATTAACCGGAACGCCTGCACCACCAGTGCAATAACCACCCCCACCTGTTACATTGTATTGTGTTGGAAGCGGGTTTACAGTAAAAGTGGCTCCGCTTGAACTTGTTCCGCCACCAGTAGTAACGGAAACTGTTCCTGTAGTACCGCTACCAACTGTTGCAGTTATTACAGTAGAACTATTTGACAGAATTGAAGCGGTGGTACCACCGATTTTAACCGATGATGCACTTGATAGATTTGTTCCGTTGATGGTGATAACTGAACCTACGCACCCTATTGCGGGAGAAAACCCTGTGACAGACGGCGCAACATTATTGGTAACACAAACATCATTTTCTGCATTAGAGAATGTTCCTCCCATCCTGACAACGCGAATGAAATAGTTTGATCCATTCACTGTGGTGAATGTGGCTGTTTCGGGATCCGGTTGTGATGTAGCATTTACACAAGCTACGAGGGTCATAGATCCACAGGTCCCGGAATATACCATAAGGGCAATATTCCTGTCGTTGTTTCCGGATGGCGAAGCAGTAACGGTAGTTGATGTTCCTGTAGCATTGAACCATCCCCAACCATCCTGCGAACCGCCACTTGCGCATGTACCGGTTAAAGAAGGACTTCCGATGCTGCTGTTGAAGTCGAATGAAGTCGTGTTACAGGAATTTGTGTTTACTGTAATTTGCTGACTTCCATTGGTACCGCAATCATTTGATGGCGATATTGCATAAGTTGCAAAAGATGCGAAAAGCATCCATAACATCAGTGCCTTAGGTAAAATTGTGTTTTTCATAGATATTAATTTGTTATTCGTGTAAATTTGAATTTCTAATCCGATTTATTCTTAAACAGTAAATTTTTATAGAAATGCTAAATTAGGCCAATGGCTAATTATTTATAAATTATTTTGGCGAAAAAAGCTGTGGATTGGGTAATTCTCAAGTTTTACTGGGTGTAAAACAAATATTTTATGGTTCATAAATTATAAAACATTAAAAAAAGCTAAAAATGTAAGTTTTTCCGGATAATTTCACTTTAGTGCTAAAAAGGTGTAAAAAATGCAATTATGTTGTGTTGTTTAATAGGTCTAAAAACTAATTTATGTAAATTATACTACTTTGTTTTATATTAAATTTGAGGCTTCTGGATTTAACTACCCCAAACTTAATATGGCTTTCATTCTCCTTCGCCGAATATCTCGCAACTTGCTGCTGGGTCGTTCATTAAAGGAATTACATTTGGAAATAATAAGGACATTAATACACTGCTGATTGGTTAGTTTTATTTACAAAATGCTTCCATCCATTAAATGGCGCATCAGCTGTGATGACAGAATACTATTTCTCACTTTTGATGACGGTCCTGTACCTGAAGTTACTCCTCTGGTGCTTGATATGCTTGCAGCGAATAAGGCAAAAGGAACTTTTTTCTGCATTGGGGATAACATGAAGAAGTATCCGGAGATATTCTCAAGGATTAATAATGAGGGGCATGCGATAGGTAATCACACTTTTAATCACCTGAATGGCTGGCATACTTCTAAAGAGGCTTATTTGAAAAATGTTGAAGAATGCGAATCAGCAATAAAATCTTTTTCCCAGGTTCATTTTACCAGCTCACTTTTCCGGCCTCCTTATGGCAAGTTGAAATTTTCTCAATATGCGGTCCTCAAAAAACGAAATAAAATTGTGATGTGGGATATTCTAACGCGTGATTGGGAAGAAAACAGGACCCCGGAATCTTGTTTTACACGCGTAAAAACCAAAGCCAAACCAGGAAGTATCATCGTTTTTCACGATAGCATAAAGGCCAAAAGCCGCATGATTCCTGCGTTGGAGGCAACGCTGCTTCATTTTAATAAGTTGGGATATCGTTTTGAATCACTATATAAATATGTATGAAGGTTTTTTTATCGCTGCTCTTTTTCTATTTTTGATTTTCTTCTGCAAGTGAAAAAAGGGATTTATCTTTTACTGTTTTTTATGCTGACATCCGGTTGTATTATAGCCCAGGAAAAAAGGGGCATGATCGGCTTCGGAGTTTCAGTGGGAGCAGTGAACTATGAAGGCGAGTTAGATGATAATTTTACTTTACAATTTACCAGGCTCGGTGCAGGCGTGCATACGACGGCATTATTTTTCAGCCGGCTGCATGTGAGGCTGGCATATTTTCATGGACAGATAGGTGCTCAAGACGGTGGCTTGCTTTCTTCCAATAGCATCCGCAACCTTAATTTTTATTCTGACATAGATGAATTATCCCTTGTGTTCATGTACAAGTTCCAGAACCGCAAAAGGGGATTTACGAAGCGGAATTTTGTAACTCCATACCTGTTTGCAGGTGGAGCTGGATTTATGTTCAATCCAAAGACCAATTACAATGGTCAGACTTATGAATTGCAGAAAGTAGGAACTGAGGGACAAAACCTTGGAGGCGCATATCCCAAACCATACAAGTTACAGCAATTCAGCATTCCTTTCGGCGTTGGCTTCCTGTTGAAGATTACGCAGAAATTTGATTTTGGGGGAGAGTGCGGTTTCAGAAAAACATTCACGGATTACCTTGATGATGTCAGCACTTTTTATCCCAATGCAGACGTGCTGAAGGCCAAGCAAGGTGATATTGCAGTGCAGTTGTCTGACAGAAGCATCGACCCTACTTCACATGGCAGGGTGCGTGGCAATCCGGCAAACCAGGACTGGTATGTGTATACAAACTTTCATATTACCTATTACTTCACCACATTATTGTTTAAGCCATACAAGCTAAAGAATCAATTTAAGGACAACTCCTGCAAGAATCTTTTTACGCCTAAAAAGCTCTGAGTAGTCGCCGCCAAACTTTATTAAATTTTTTCTTTCAGCCAATTCCGGTAATGAATTATTTCGGTATCGCTTGCCTCACCTTCTTTTAGAAGGGATTGAATTTTCTTAACAAGAATTTTATCGCCCTTAATATTGGTTGATCTCATCATCTTCGAGATAATTTCAATCATTTCTTTTTCCCTGATGTAATTTTTTTGCAACAGTAATGTTCTGAAATCTTTTTTTACCTGTTTCAGTTTGTATTCAAGGGTATCTTCATCATCCAGTTCATAGCGCACCATCAGGTCTGCAATTGCAATTTTAAATTGAAGTGATTTGTCTGCGGTCTTATATCCTTCCAACAGGTATATTTTGTGCAGGTTGCGGATACTCTGGTGAAAATCTTTCTTGTCGAAATATACAACGGCAAGATTCAGGTAGATAAAAAGTTCGTAAAAGTTATTCGCACAAATTTTTTCATCCCCTTTCATTTCCATCAGGATGTCAATTGCTTTATTCCTGTCAAGCCGGGAGTAATTAATGACCAGTGAATTGTAATAGAAAAATAAATACTTGTCATAATGAAGGCGGTGATGCTCTTCCATTGCGGATTTCAGCTTGTCAGCGTACTTGAGTGAATCATTGAGTTTGTCCGTCTTAAATAAAGTGTTCACGATAAACACTAGCAATTGAAGTTTGGTGTCGTGGTTATTTTTGTTGAACAGTTTCTCCTTCACAAAATCGGTGTACATGCTGAGCAGGTATTCTTCCAGCGCAGGGTATTGTCTTTTCTGTAAAAGGATTTGTGTGACAGCATCATAAATTTTGAACCTGAGTTTCGGACTGCGGTGCAATTCTTTATCTGCTGAAAGGTCGCGAACTGTTTTCTGCAGTAGTTTTAATACAGGATTCTCAGAGGAGGAAAAATTTTGCGTTGCCTTTAGCCGGAAGGTAACCGTAGCAAGTATGTCATCAATTGCCCGAAGTTGTTTGATTTGTTCCTGGTTGGAAGTACGCAGCAGGATATAATGTTCAGGATTAATAGTCATCATCTCTCGGCTCAGCCGGATATATTCACCATAGATGATATCAAGAAGCTCAAAATTTTCAATTCGTTTGGCTTCTACTTCAGCTTTCTTTAAGAAATAATATGCAATCCGGATCTGGTTGCGGTTGAAATAGAATTTCTCCAGGGCCAGGAGATGCAATGCATAAATCAGTTCATCATCGTCAAAATGCTGTACCATTAGACTCTTGCTGACATCACTGAGCACCCGGTTTTTCAACCTGTAGAAAGTGTTCTTGTCAGAGCCGCCGTAGAGTTTCTCGTGGATTTTACTTTCGTCATAGCCATCCCCGTTTTTGCGCACATAGTCAAAATACAGGATATCTTTCCTGTCGTCTTTTTCATTGGTGCGGTTTACAAACAGTTTATACCCGCGCACCTGTTCCTTATTCATGTGCGCAATGATCTGGTTGAGGATGTCCATAGTCGTTTTAAACGGGTAAGGAAAAGTAAAAATAATCTTGGTACGAAGAAAGGATTTAATATTTTTGTTTCCAACAAAACTTCCCATCTATGAAGAAGCTATTTTTAATTCTGAATTTTTTTATTGCATTTTTTCTTTTTGAAAACTCGACAAAAGCGCAAATCTTTAGTTTGGATTCGATCACAGGATTTCCTGATACGGTACAGAATGGGCAAATTTTATCGCTTAATCTTTATTACCGTGTTACAGGAGCACCATTTGTTGGTGAACTGGCAATCTTATTGAATTCTGAGAATCATGACAGTATTGTTGATACGCTCCTATATTTTCCAACCATTACACTCAGTGGTAATGGTGCAATAGATTCCCTGCCTTTTTCATATACAGTTGATGCTGCAGAGCTTGATGGGGGAGATAATATCGTTGTTGTCTGGCCTGCTTCAGCAAATGGATCTGTAAATCCGGATTCGCTGTTATTCCATACGATTTTAAAAAATGTCGGCATCTCGGAAAATGAGAACCGGCAGGTTGTAGAGATATATCCAAGTCCCGTCTATGACATTCTCCGGTTGCTTATGAGCCATCCTGAAAAAGTTGAACAGGTAAGGATTTACGATGTTTTGGGCAATGAACTGATGAATTTCAATCGGATGGTGGACAGGTTTAACGTTGAATCCCTTAGCAGCGGGGTTTATTTTGTCATTGTCAGGAATAAGGATCAATCAATTGTTGTGAAGAAATTTTTCAGGGAGTGAATCCCTATCTTTGCTTCGCAAATGCAGGAGCACAATTCATCTTTAATATATTGTAATAGCCTTACATGGTATTCACGCTTACTTACGCGGGAGGTAAAAGTGGGTGACCTTGGTATCGGTGGGAGTAATCCAATCCGCGTGCAGAGTATGACGACAACAGATACGATGGATACAAATCGTACCGTTGAGCAATCCATCCGCATGATTGATGCAGGCTGCGAATTGGTAAGGATTACAGCGCCAAGCATCAACGAAGCAAAAAATCTTGGAGTCATTAAAGCTGCATTGCAACAACGTGGATATCATCAACCTATCTGTGCAGATATTCATTTCACACCCAATGCTGCAGAAGCTGCCGCCCGCATTGTTGAAAAGGTGCGCGTGAACCCGGGCAACTATGCTGACCGCAAAAAATTTGAAACGATTGAATATACCGATGCATCTTATGACCAGGAATTGGAAAGAATCGGAACGCGGTTTATTCCACTCGTAAAAATTTGCAAAGAATACGGTACAGCTATGCGCATCGGAACAAACCATGGTTCACTGAGTGACCGGATTATGAGTCGTTACGGCGATTCTCCCTTGGGAATGGTGGAATCAGCGCTGGAATTTCTACGTATTTGTGAAAGCGAAAATTATTTCAACATCGTTCTTTCGATGAAGTCGAGCAATACGCAGGTCATGGTGCAGGCATATCGGTTACTTGTGATGAAGATGAAAGAAGAAGGAATGCATTATCCGCTTCACCTGGGGGTGACGGAGGCAGGAGAAGGGGAGGACGGTCGGATAAAATCTGCTACCGGCATCGGGACATTGCTCGAAGATGGTTTAGGAGATACGATTCGCGTTTCATTGACTGAAGACCCGGAATTTGAAATTCCTGTAGCCAGGGAACTGGTGAAGCGGTATGAGAATAGAAGTACACTTCAGCAACTGATTCCTGAAATCAAAAACATTGCATCAATCGGGGAAGTCTATTCACCCATTGAGCATAACAGAAGAATAACTACAGAAGCAGTTAATATAGGTGGACACCAGGTTCCGCGGGTTGTGGGCAGTTTGAAGGAACGCAAAGAAATTACACCTGCTTCTCTTTTTCCATTTGGATACAATTATGCCGTTCAGCTTGATAAATGGAATATTGCTGACCAGGCCTGCGATTATATTTTTACCGGTGACACAAAAATTAATTTTGAAACACCGGGAACACTGGGCCTCATTTACAATTATAAAACGTGGCAATCTTTAGCTGATAAAACAAGGTGCTACCCGCTTTATTCTTTTCAAGAATTTCAATCAGCGAAAGCAAAATCAGAACACTTAAATTTTATTTCTGTGTCCATCCATGATTTGATTTCCGGTTCACCTTTGGTTTTTGATCACCATACAGTATTGATTTTTGAAACTTCCAATGAACATGGAATGGCTGAGCAGCGAAGGATGTTTTTTGAATTGCTGAAACAAAAGATTTCGGCACCGGTTATTATCAAACGAAATTATGCTGCTCTAAGTGATGATACATTGATGCTTCATGCAGCTACTGACTGTGGAGGATTGTTGATTGACGGTTTTGGGGATGGTGTATGGCTGGAAGCAGGCAACAATGCAAAATTGATGAACAGTCTCTCATTCGGAATTTTACAGGCAGCACGAACCCGCACTTCAAAAACCGAATATATAAGTTGTCCTAGTTGCGGAAGAACGCTTTTTGATTTACAGGAAACCACTGCTAAAATCCGTTCGCGCACTGATCACCTGAAAGGGATAAAAATTGCAATCATGGGATGCATCGTGAACGGTCCCGGAGAAATGGCAGATGCAGATTACGGATACGTAGGTTCCGGCCCGGGAAAAATCACCCTCTATAAAGGGAAAGAAGTGGTGAAGAAGGCTGTTCCAACCGAACAGGCAGTCGATGAACTCATTGCGCTGATTAGAGAGAATGGAGATTGGGTGGAGGCCACGCAACTCACTACGCTTCCGGCATGAAAATCCAATAAGAACTGGTTATTCATTAACGGATTTGTTGTTGAGGCACACTGAGTCTAATTCACGCAAAGCCGCCAAGGACGCAAAGAAAAAAGATTAAGAATATCAGCGCATACACCCCCCAACCCTCTCTCTCTTGCGCTCAGGCTATTTCGCAGTGGGAGAGTAAACAGCCAATGCCAAATTTTATTGAGCCCAAGATCATTGCGGTCTTTGCGACTTTGCGTGATATCTTTTGAATAGATGCAAAAAGCTTCAATTGCTTGAAACAGCTTAGTCTGTCTTCACCAGTTTTTGAGAAGCCATTTTTCCTTCACCGGTAAACACACATTGGTAAACGCCTTCGCTCAACATGGAGATGTCGATTGACTTATCTTCAGTGATTTCTTCCTGGTGTACAATCCGGCCAACTGCATCAAAAATTCTCAAAACCAAATTCTCTTTTGCAGATTCGAAGCGGATATTGATCACATCTTTCGCCGGGTTGGGATAAATCATTACGCTGGCACTCACCACAGGAATACTGATACCCGGGAAGATCCAGTTGATTGAATTGGAAGTTCCCACGCAACCATACACATCAATTGCTGTGCAATAATAAATTCCTGATCCCGTTGGCACGTACGTGGAATCATGTGCTCCGCCTATTGCAACTCCATTCAGGTACCATTGGTGAAGACCGCTGTAAGTTGAAACAAGTGTATCATTCATATCTGTAATGGTTACCACAGGCAACGGATGAACTGTTACGTGAATGCTGTCAATAATAGGGCAGGATTGAGCCGTTAATCCGTTCACGCCATACCAGCCATCAGCACTTGCGTAAATTGTATCGTCATTGCTTCCGGTATTCCAGGTATAAAACACCTGTACACTTGCCGAGAAAACAAGTCCCACTGAATCACCATCGCAAAAAGTTGTTAAACCCAGTGGCGTAATCCCATGTGTCGGAGGATTTACCTGGATTGCTGTATCAGCAGGTGCATCACATGAATCATAAGTCAGCGCAATCAATGTATAAAGACCGGGCAGGGAAGGAGAGTAGTCTGCAGCATTAGGTGCATTGGGATCCAGGACGCCGTCTTTATACCATTGCACGGAAAGGTAGTTCGAGAAGTCGGTGCATGATACCGCACATCCATTCCAATAAATAAACGGTACGTCCACCTGGTAAGCAAAAATATTTTCGAAATTATAATCGTTTGATGGATCAAGGTCGGGCTGTGTGTTTACCGATTGGATGGTGACTTCTATTAAATAATTTGTACCGCTTTGAAAATCAAACAGCGGAGAAATTTCAACCGGAACTTCTACACCTGCAGTAATTAGTCCCGTCCATGTAACAGCAGATTGTGCGACTCCATTTACACTCCAGTCGAGGACCACTTCCGTGATATCATCGAATGAATTGTTATAAATGTTGATGCTGACCGGATACTGCGTGGGGCAAAAAAATGAATCAACAGGAGAAACAAACGTGCTGACGATTGCATCTACCTGTTGTGCCCGGGTTTGAATAACAGTAAATGATAATATAAGAGAAACAAGAACAGGGAGTAACTTTTTCTTCATGGGGAAATAGGTTTTGTAGATGCGAATGTAAAAGAAAAAAAAGGAATCGTACAGGAAAACCTGTAAGAATTTTCATGGGTTATTAATTGCTGATTCATCAGTTGGGAAGGTCAGGAAGCCACAGGCCGGCTTGTATCCAGCAAAAATATTTTCATTTCACAAAAGGCGATTTCTTCTCCGTTAGAACGGATGTTCGCTTTGATAACGGTTGCATTCATCACTTTAGCCACCACCGTTATTTCAGTTTCCAGCAAATCATTCACATTTGACAACCGGAAGAGCTTGAAATCCTTGATTGCTCCGATAAATCCTACAGGTACGTCCAGTCCTTTGCTGATGAAGAAATAACCGGTTCCTGCTGCTGCGCTTTGGGCCATATTTTCAATCAAGCCGGGTTCAGTAAAAAAACCATTCTCTGAGAAAATATTTTTATCAGTTGGCTGAAATCCTGTGTGCACGAAATTTTCTTCGCAGCGATACAGCCGATCCACCATCACAAATGGAGCGCGTTGCGGAATAAATTTGACCAGTTCATCGCCTTGTGCCAGGATGGTTTGAGGATTCATACTTCAATGATACTAATTTTAAGTCAATCCACTAACCGCTAGCCTCTAGCCTCTGGAAACTAGCTGCTGGCTTCTGGCTTCTTGCCATTTAATACTTCCTTTTTAATTCCTCGTCCTTCTTGCCAGAAATTGTAGAAGTTGAACCATTGAGTGGTATATTGTTTTGCTTTTTCTTCTAACGTAATCACGTACTCCTTCAAAATATTTTCCGGGCTTGTGGTGCTGATCTTTGGTTGTGTAGCTGAATAATGATAATGCTTTGAAGTTTCCTTTATTGCATATACAAATGTATAAGGTGTTTTCAGTTTGTGTGCGATCTGGAATACACCGGCGGGAAACAGTGCTTTCTGTCCGAGGAATTCAGTTTCGAAAGTTTTTGTTCCTTCAGTAAAACGATCACCATGTATGCAGATAAATTCATTTCGTTGTATGGCTGCAGAGATCTGGAAAATATGCGACATGTCCTGCTTTACAGAAATGATGTTGTAGTTCGGGGCCCCGGAAAAGCGATCCATGTATTTTTTTATCTGCGCTGCTTCTCCTTCAAAGAGTACGATATTCACTTTGGTTTCTATCCGCTTGAGCATATTACCTGCCATATCCCAGTTTCCGAGGTGTCCGCTGATCAGCACGCCACCGCGGCCGGCTTTTGCCATTTCATGGAGGTATTCTTCACCGTCAAAATCAAAGGTGAAATATGTTTTCACTCCTGCCATCGATGCAAATTTGTCGAGGAGTGAGACTCCGAGGTTGTAATAGCTCCGGTAAATTGAACCGATGCTTTTCAAAAATGAAAAGTGGAGCATTTTCCTGTAAAAATGCCAGGACGATTTAAATGTTTTGAAAGAAAAAAAGAGGTAGTAGGATGCGACAAACCGCAGCATGAAATAAGCCAGCGGGAGTCCGTGAATCTTTAAAATGAAGACAAATATTTTGTAACCGAGAAGTCCGCCCTGGGATTTACCTTTCCATGAAGGCATGGGGAATCAATTTGACGCTACTTTTGAATTGATGTAATCGTAAAAATCCTGGAAAGTCTTGATATTGACAAAATCCTCACCTTTTACTTTAAAGCCGAAGTTACTTTCAATAACAACGACTAAATCAACATAATCCAGGCTGTCAAGACTGAGGGTTTCTTTCAGGTTTGCTTCCGGTGTAATAGCCTCAGGATCAACCTCAAACTCATCTACCAAAAAGGCGTTTACCTTGGTAATAATTTCATCTGTACTGGTAGCCGACATTCAAATGCTTGTGTTTAAGTAGGTCGGCAAATATAGATAAATCTGCAATAGGTGAAACCTCAGTATCATTGGGAGGAAAAAAAATTTCACTTCCTGAATTTTCTCACAATAATTGTTGAATTTGTTCCGCCAAATCCAAATGAGTTCGATAGAAAAATGTCAATATTCCTATCAAGTGTTTTCGTAATTATATTCAACTTGGCTGAGTCCTCATCAGGCGTTTCGAAGTTAATGTTAGGCGCAATAAATGAATCTCGCATCATCAGCAACGAATAAACAATTTCACTTGCACCTGCCATCCAGCACTCATGCCCGGTCATTGACTTGGTAGAACTCACTGCAGTTTTTATATCGCCACAAAGCTTGT
>JBDTTM010000103.1:0-11163 GCA_039930605.1 Bacteroidota bacterium | reverse complement strand
GTCTATATTTATAAGCTTAAAGTGAAAGATTTTAATGGTTCCTCCTCTGAAAAATTTGAGAAACTCGTAATTCTGCGCTAACAGAGTGAACATATTATTTTTACAAACGTATATTTGCCATCCTTTTACCAAGAAAATGAATTTTAACCCGAAAAAAATTGTTTGCCTGTCAGCGTTGATCGCATTAGTCAGTCAATCATTTGCCCAAGGCATCAACACAAAAAGCCGTGATGAATTGTTGGGACAAATCAATACCATTACCACCGCAGTTCCTTTCCTGCTGATTGCACCGGATGCCCGTGCAGGCGGAATGGGTGACTATGGAGTTGCTACTTCGCCCGATGCGGCAAGTACACACTGGAATCCTGCGAAGCTCGCTTTTGCAGACAAGCAAATTGGTGTTTCCATTTCTTATACTCCATGGCTGCGCGCATTGGTGAATGACATCAATCTTGGGCATGTATCTATTTATACCAAGCTGCCGAAAGACCAGGCATTTGCTTTCTCGATGTTGTATTTTTCACTGGGAAGCATTGACTTCACGAATGAAAATGCAGAAAAGTATGATGAATTTAATCCGAAGGAATATGCCTTTGATTTGAGTTATTCGAGGAAATTAGGCGAGAAATTATCAGGCGGTATTTCATTCCGTTACATCTATTCAAACCTCACGGGTCATACTGCACTTGCAGGAGGAGTTACCACGAAGCCGGGACAAACGGTTGCTGCAGATCTTTCTGCGTTCTACCGTACCGATCTTGAATTGGGCGGAAAAAAATCACAACTCGGTATCGGATTAGACATTTCCAACATCGGTGGTAAAATATCTTATTCATCAACAGCTTCAAAGGATTTCATCCCGATGAATTTCCGTATCGGTACCAACCTTAAAATGGATCTGGATCAGTACAACTCCATTTCTTTTGGAGTTGATTTCAATAAATTACTGGTTCCTACTCCACCTGTATACGCAACTGATTCATCAGGAAATTATGTTTATGACACTGATGGAAACCGGGTAGTTCAATATGGTAAAGATCCGACAAACATCTCTGTTCCTACTGCCATTTTCTCCAGTTGGAGCGATGCACCCGCAGGATTTTCAGAAGAGATTAAAGAGTTTACTTACAGCCTTGGAGTTGAATACTGGTACGACAAACAGTTTGCAATCCGTGCCGGCTATTTCAATGAATCACAAACCAAAGGGAACCGTAAATTCTTTACCCTCGGTGCAGGCTTGCGGTACAATGTATTCGGACTTGATTTTGCTTACCTGATTCCTACAACGCAGCGTAACCCGCTTGAAAATACACTTCGGTTTACTTTGACATTTAATATTGACGGTTTGAAATCGGAGAAAAAATCTGACGAGTAATCCACCCCGACCCTAAACCATTTAAATAGGGCTGTTTGAATTTGTGATGGCGGCTTTAGCCACTAATTTCACGAATTAACACTAAGCAATAAATCTATTAAATTTTATTTTTTTAGATGATGCATACAATGAATTTGATAATAACTATTTAATAATCTATTGATTAGCACCAACAATTGGATTTGTGTTAATTAGCCTGCGGTAGGCAGGTGAAATTAGTGGCAGATATTAAAACCTGACCCACTATTAATATTTCAGAAAGCGGGTGTATGTGCATCCGCTTTTTTATTTTTATCCCGCTATGAAAAAAATGCGAATCGGTTTTGGTTTTGATGTACACCAGCTTGCTGCAGGAAAAGATTTCTGGTTAGGCGGAATAAAGATCGACCACGATAAAGGCGGTGTTGGTCACAGCGATGCAGATGTGATGATTCATGCCATCTGCGATGCATTGCTTGGTGCTGCGAACCTGGGAGACATCGGCAAACATTTCCCTGATACTTCTTCCGAATTCAAAAACATCGACAGTAAGATTTTATTGAAGCGGGTAATTGAAGTGCTGGGTGAGAAAAATTTTTCAATCGGAAACGTAGATGTGACACTCTGCCTGCAAAAACCGAAAATCGCATCGTACATTCCCTCCATGCAACAGACGCTATCAAAAGTGATGGGCATTCCGGAGGAAGACATTTCCATCAAGGCAACAACGACAGAAAAGTTGGGCTATGTGGGGAGGGAAGAAGGAGTGAGTTGTTATGCGGTGGCGCTGGTGGAGAAATCTTAATTAATTTTTACTTGTTGGCTGATCGTAGCAACATGTTACCAACGGAGCTTCATTCGGAATGACAAAAAAGTAAGAGATAGAACTGGCGGAAGAAAAAATTGTCTCGAATTCACAAATTTTTCCTTCCGCCATTAATAAATCATAACCTGTCATCCCGAGAGCAACGAGGGATCTCTGGCATTAACCGAATCATGATTTCCCCGCTTTCATTTCCTCATTGTAACACATCCTGCAAAGCGGAATATAGCTTTCCTGTTCTCCGAGCATAATGCGGGCCTGGTTGTTCACCGTACGGTGAGAGATGTATGCGAGGTTGCCACAGTTCATACAGATGGCATGCACCTTTGTGACGTATTCAGCCAGGGCAAGCAGTTGAGGCAACGGTCCGAATGGTTTGCCGAGGTAATCCATGTCCAGTCCGGCGACGATGACGCGCAGTCCGCGGTTGGCAAGGGTTTCACAGACATTCGGAAGTTCATCGTCAAAAAATTGCGCCTCATCCACACCAACCACTTCTACGTTATTGGTAAGGAGGAGAATTTGTGAAGCGGAATCTACCGGCGTGGAATGAATGAAATTAGCGTCGTGCGAAACAACATTCGTTTCATCATACCTGGTATCAAGTTTCGGCTTGAAGATTTCCACCTTCATTTTTGCAATCTTGGCGCGCTTCAGCCGGCGGATCAGTTCTTCCGTTTTTCCGGAAAACATGGAACCGCAGATTACTTCAACCCAGCCGCGGCGGGGAGTATCAAAATTGGGATGTTCGAGGAACAAGTTGGTTAATCGTTATTCGTTAATTGTTATTCGTTAATCGTGACACGGTACTAATCATGGAGCAGGATTTCAATTTTTAGCTGAAATCCCGGATAACGAATAACGGATAACGCATAACTTTTTCTGCCAGCAAAAATAAAATAAAACCTTTACCGTTATCTTTACATACAAATTAAGAAGTGGTATAGTTTGATTTTTTTTGAGCAGCCTGGCCACTAAGGAACTAGGTCACAAAGATTTTTAGCAATTCTTCGTGTCTTTGGGTCTTAGTGGCAATTCACCGCGTTCGGGAGAATCCTATAAATCAATATAATTAAAAAATAAAGGCAAATGAACCGTCAGAGTATTCACCAGCAGGTAGATTCATTATTGAAAATAATCCGCGACCAGCATGAGCAGATTAAAAATCACCCGTCGTCTATACCACAGGTAGAGATCGATTTCATGGTTCAGAACCTGCGGCAGTTGTTTGAAGCCGGGTTGATGCTGAACCATACCAATGCCCTGACATCTCTGGACGAGGTAAAGACAGCGGTGACGCAAAAAATTCTTGCTGAGAAACGCGCCCTGGAAATAAAAAAGACGGAGGAGCCTGCAAAGGAAAAACAGGAAATCGCTGAAACTATTATTCCTGTCCAGCAGGAAATTGCAGTTACACATGTTGCACACCCTATGAATCAAGTCATTGCAAATATTGGTACAGCAGAGCCGGTGCAGGAGGAAAAGGCTGGAAAGACTGCCAGAAAAAAATCGTCACAGGATGTGAATCATAAGTTTGAAGACAAGCCCACACTGGGTGATACTTTCGGAAATGGAGAATCGCTTCACCGGAAATTTGCATCGAACACATCATCTAAAACTTTGGGTGATAAACTTCATCACAAACCGATCGCTGACCTCAAAGCTGCCATCGGTATCAATGAAAAGTTTTTATTCGTGAACCAGTTGTTTGAAGGTAACCTGCAACACTACAGCTCTTCGGTTGAGCGAATCAATTCAACCGCCGACTTGAATGGTGCAAAACAAATTGCTGCTGACCTTGCAGGACAATTGAATTGGGACGATAAAAATGAACACGTTCAGCATTTCATGGAATTGGTGGAGCGTAGGTTTAGCACCTCTCCTATCCACTCGTAAGAAAAGCAAGTATAACATCTGTTACCTGGAATCTAAATGCGACTAACGAATCTGTTTTTACTGATTCCGGTTTCCCTTTTTTCATTTAACGATTCCCGTGCCCAGGACATGCCTTATGCGCATACGATCCTGAACACACTTACCTCGAAAGAATTTGCCGGCCGTGGATATGTGAATGATGGCGGAATAAAGGCAGCGGCATTTATTCAACGTCAATTTGATTCGCTTGGAATAAATTCATTTTCTGAAAATTACTTCCAGCCATTTTCATTTCCGGTGAATACTTTTCCGGGAAAGATGGAAGTCAGACTGGGTGATAAAATGCTTATTCCCGGTGAAGATTACATCGTCTATCCTTACTCCGGCGAAGCAGGCAATAAATATGAACTGAAAGATCTGCAGCATTATAATTCATCCGACATCTTCAACAAAAACCCTGGAGTCTGTTACAAGATATTAAAGGACAGTCTGCCCGAAGAAGACCGGAATCTGTTACTCAGTGATCTGGGCTCCGGGAAAATAAATTCCGGCGCGATTATTTTTTTACAGCCTCTAAAACTAACCTGGAGCGTGGCGAAAGATCACTATCAGATTCCTGCTATTTCTGTTTTACAGTATTTGATTCCCGGATCAGCGCATCAAATAGAGCTCAACATCTCTGAAAAATTTATTCCCGAATTCAAAACACAAAATGTGCTGGGCTTTGTAAGAGGAGCAACCAAACCGGACTCATTTATTGTGTTCTCCGCTCACTATGATCATTTGGGAATGATGGGAGCTGAAACTTATTTCCCCGGTGCGAACGACAATGCCAGCGGCGTTTCCATGTTGCTGAACCTGGCAAAACACTTTTCAAAAAAAGAAAATCTGCCTGGATGTTCGATTGTATTCATCGCATTTGCAGGCGAAGAAGCTGGCTTGATGGGTTCAAATTTTTATACTGAACATCCAATTTTTCCAATGTCGCAAATAAAATTTCTTATCAACCTGGATCTGCTCGGCACAGGAGACGATGGAATGATGGTCGTGAATGCCACTGAATACCCGCAACAGTTTCAAATTCTCGACAGCCTGAATACTGCGCACAAATACCTCGTTAAAATTGGTCAGCGTGGCAAAGCAAAAAACAGCGATCATTATTGGTTTACAGAAAAAGGAGTTCCATCATTCTTCTTTTATACGATGGGCGGAATACAGGCTTACCATGATATCAACGACAAAGCGGAGACGATTCCGTTTACTGAGTTTGAAGATGTTTTTAAGTTGATAGTTGAATTTACCGGATTGCTTTGATCTCATCCAATTACTAATCAAACATTTCGATTCCCACAGATTAATTCAGCAGGTTACAAACGTAATTAAGCGCTTTGCTTCTCCAACTAATTAATACTGTTAGCTACCCGGTAGTTTCCATTTAATGCGGCTAAAGCCGGGGTGTGTTTGCTGATCACTGCCGCGACCTTAAGGTCGCGGCAATGTCAGCTGCCATCATCTTAACGAAACATAGAAACACCTTGCAGATTTCTTTTTTGCCCGTTACGTTTTTGTCTCTACATTGCGTCAATCAACCACAACCGACAATCCTATGAATAAATTATTTCGGACAAAAGATATTGCTGCGCTTCAGCAGGAAAGCGATGGTGACAACGGACTAAAGCGAACACTCACGGCCACCAACCTGATTGCATTGGGAATCGGGGCCATCATCGGTGCCGGTTTGTTTGTGCGGACTGCAGCAGCGGCTGCGAATAATGCAGGACCCGCTGTAACGCTGGGTTTTGTAATTGCGGGGATCGGTTGCGCACTTGCCGGACTTTGTTATGCGGAGTTTGCATCTATGATTCCGATTGCAGGAAGTGCTTACACTTATAGTTATGCCACACTCGGAGAATTGATCGCGTGGATTATCGGATGGGATTTAATATTGGAATATGCGCTAGGTGCTGCGACTGTTGCCATTGCATGGAGTGAATACCTCAATAAATTACTTTCAACTTTTTTTCACACCTCGATACCCTACCAGTGGTGTCACTCTCCTTTCGAAATTTCCACGGATGGAGTTGCAGGGATGATGAATATTCCGGCTTTATTTATTTTATTTCTTCTTTCCTTGCTGCTGATAAAAGGTACCAAAGAGTCTGCATTCGTAAATGGCTTGATCGTAGTAACCAAGGTCGGCATTGTAATTTTGTTTATCGGATTCGGATGGTCGTTTATTAATCCAGCCAATCACACTCCATTTATTCCTCCCGCACAAACTTATGTAGACACACAAAATGTTCCGCATAACTTCGGTGGCATACTCGGAATACTGGGAGCAGCAGGAGTTGTGTTTTTTGCATTCATTGGTTTTGACGCAGTGAGCACCGCAGCACAAGAGGCTAAAAATCCGAAGAAAGATATGCCTATAGGAATCCTGGGATCACTGGCTGTGTGCACAGTTCTATATCTTTTGTTTGCATATGTATTAACAGGTGTAGCCAGCACAGATGATTTCAGACATGCCGGGAAGGAAGCATCTGTAGCCTTTGCGATTGAACATTACATGACAGGATTTGGCTGGCTGGCCAAACTGGTCACAGTTGCCATACTTGCTGGGTTTTCCTCTGTAATCCTGGTGATGCTACTTGGACAATCACGTGTATTTTATTCCATGAGCCGTGATGGTTTGATGCCAAAAATATTCTCTGACCTGCATCCGAAATTCCGGACTCCATATAAATCAAACATGATCCTGTTCCTGTTTGTAGGTGTCTTTGCTGCCTTCGTTCCGGGAGATATTGTGGGCGACATGACCAGCATTGGAACCCTGTTTGCGTTCATCCTTGTATGTGCAGGGGTTATCGTGATGCGTAAAAAAAATCCTGAACTTGTACGTGGCTTCAGAACTCCGTTGGTGCCGTTGGTACCAATTCTTGGAATGATCGTTTGCGGAGCGATGGTTTTTGGTTTGGGATGGCCGAACTGGGTACGTCTTCTGATTTGGCTGGTGATCGGGTTCGTGATTTATTTCGGATACAGTGCCCGTAACAGCAAGCTCAATAATAAGAAATAAGCTCCTTTCCACTATAGAATCCGCTTAAATACTACAAAGTATATTAGCACACGGGATATTTCTGTTTGCCTGAACATTTTTTCACTTTTACAGTAAAAAGTAAAGGATTTTTTCTGTCAACTTAACATGTCTCTGCTCCTGCTTTCGTCTATTCTCGAAGTAAATCTGAATAATCCGATTTTCCGGGACATCATGTTGCTGCTGGTCAGTTTCCTGATGATCCTGGGCACACTGTATGTTTACTTCAGGTTAAGAACAAGCACTTTCAGGAGGGTAAGACATCTTTTGGAAGAGCGCGTGGAGGTGAAAACAAAGCAACTTTCAGAAAAAAATCTAGAGCTTGAGAAACTCTCTCTTGTGGCGAGCAAAACGGACAACTCCGTTATCATTGCAGATGACAGCGGAAAAATTGAATGGGTGAACGATGGATTCATGCGCATGACAGGACTTTCCAAGAACATCATCGGAAAAGGCGTGCATGATTTACACGTGTATGAGAACATCAACAACATCATTGAAGAAACGCGGGCCGGAAAGCATTCGCGCATTTTTGAATCACACTTAAAATCCGATAATGGCACTGACAGGTGGATCAGTTCTACCCTTACACCCATTTTCGATGACAATCAAACTTTGAGAAAATTACTTTTTGTAGATACCGATATTACAGAAAGTAAAAAAATGGGAAACCTGATTGTCGCCTCGCTGAAAGAAAAAGATTTACTGCTTAAAGAGATTCACCACAGGGTGAAGAACAACCTGCAGATCATCATCAGCCTGCTAAACCTCCAATCCGGCTACATTAAGGATGAGGAAACACTCAAAGCCGTGCGCGAAGGTCAGAACAGGGTGCGTTCCATGGCGTTGGTACATGAAAAATTTTATCAGAGCGAAGAATTGGGAGAAATTAATTTTCAGGAATATACTGAAAAACTTTGCCATTTTCTCAAACAATCTTATGCCGGACAGGATGCCCCGATTGCCATTCATGTTGATGCTGAAGGCATCGGCTTCGACATGGATACGGCAATGCCATGCGGGCTGCTGATTACAGAGATTGTTTCCAATTCATTGAAGTATGGATTTCCGAATCACAGGCAAGGGGAAATTAATATTGAGTTCAGGAAAGTCCCTGAGAAAAAAATGATGATGACGATTGCAGACAATGGCATCGGTTTGCCCAATGGTTTTGATATCGAGAAATCAGAATCCCTGGGAATGCAGTTGATCATCGCTTTAACGAGCCAGCTTGACGGGGAACTAAAATTTTCAGGAGAATCCGGAACGAGGTTTTCCATTACCTTCACTTACCCGAAGGGCTGATGCTTTCGAAGGTTCCGTGTTGAAAACTATTACCTTCTACAAAATTAATTAGAACCTATCTCAAAAATATCTATTGTACTTTTCCCGCGTCTTTTGCCGCCATTCATCGTTGCTTTTATTGCTCAGATTACTTCCATTATGAGCTTCAAAAAGCGCCTTGTCTGCCGACAAAATACTTGAAAAACTATTAAAATATATTTTGAGTTAGGTTCTTAAAAAGAATTTTTCAAATTTGCTTAACATTAAAACTCTGTTCCATGGCACTGAAAATAATGATTGTTGAGGATGAGATTATCGTTGCAAAGGACATTCAACGAATTCTTAAAAAGCTTGGCTATGAAGCATTCGATCCGTTTGCAAACGGAAAAAAAGCCGTTGATGCAATTGATACGTTGAACCCGGATTTAATTCTCCTGGACATTAACCTGAAGAATAGCGAGATGGACGGCATCAATGTCGGGGAGCAGATTCACCAGAATTTTCACATCCCGTTTATATACCTCACAGCTTTCAGTGATAAGAATACACTTGAGCGTGCGAAAATGACGGAGCCCTATGGCTATATCATCAAGCCATTCGAGGAAGATGATATCCGCACTGCAGTTGAAATCGCTTATTACAAATACACCAAGGATCTTGAAGTTGCAAATAAAGGAAACCGTTTTGCGCTTGCATTGGACAGCGTAGATGTGGCTGTGATCATTACCGATGCGAATGAGAAGGTAATCTTCATGAATAAGATGGCTGAGACGTTAACAGGCTGCCTGAAGCATGAAGCGTTGGGTAAAGACATCAGCCATGCGATGAAGAACAGTGGCAATGAAACCCGCACTGCATTGAAGACGCTCGCTCATACGGTTGTTGGAGAAACGCATAAAGACAAAGCTGATGGCAGCATTGCGATTTCAAACGGAATGGCTGAACACAAGGTGAGTGTGAATACGTTTCCCATCCTTACTGTCAACAATAAAATCAATGGCTGTGCATTTGTGCTGACTTCCCCGGGACACAAAGAACCGATGGAAGAAAACAACACGACTGACAAGAATCTTTTTAATTTCCTGGAGAATATTTATGCCAACAACAGTTTCTTTATCAAGAAAGATTCCCGTTTTGTAAAGGTAAATTTCCAGGATATTTTATGGATTGAGGCGCTGGATAATTATGTAATCATCAAAACATCCAGCAAGGAACAATTCATCCTGCACAGTTCCATGAAAGACATTGAAGCAAAGCTGCCGCAACTCAACTTCGCGCGGGTACACCGTTCTTATATTGTTCAATTGGAAAAAATCAATGCACTGGAAGAGAATGCATGCATCATTGATGGCAACAGGATTCCAATCGGGAAGTCGTATAAGGAGAGTTTGATGAGCAGGATAAACATGCTTTAAATCCGAGCAGCCAATACATTAAAACACATAGGGAACATAGATTAACTGCCATGTTAAACATGATTTCAATTAATGGGTATAGGATTCCGATCGGAAGTTGTACAAGGAAAGTTTGATAAGCAGGATTAACATGCTTTAAATCCGAGCAGCCAAGGCATTTAAACACATAGACACTAACAGCCAATACAGTTTACCACATAGAAACATAGGGCACATAGATTAGCCATGTTTAAACATGATTTCTATTAATGGCTACGGGATTCCGATTGGGAATTCGTATAAGGAGAGTTTAATGAGCAGGATAATATGCTTTAAATTTGTATTCCAAAAGTATTTATCTGTATAGTTAGAAAAATAATAAAATCAGATGAAACGAAGAATGGACGATTGAAAGGGCGGGTGAAATGATTCTACATTGGGTATAACAAACAAATATTCAGAATTATTATTTGAACATCAGATCGCCGGTTCATCTTGTCTACATGTCTTTTTTCTTTTCTCAATGCTGCCTCATCATCAGCGCCTCCGCAAATATTAAAAGCCGCTCCTTTTTATCATCATCAGCATTGATCAAATGAAGTGCTTGTGTTGCTTTCACATAATAATTTTCCATTTCCGCTTCCGCTTTTTCTTTAACGTCGAGCGACTGAAAAATATTTTTTACTGCAGCAACTTTTTCTTTCCCGTCAAATTGCTTTAGAGATAGCCAGTGATTCAATTCCATTTGCTGCGAAGGAGAGGAACGTTCAATCGCTTTCAACAATAAGAATGTTTTTTTATTGGCGATGATATCTCCTCCACTCTGCTTGCCGAATTTTTCTTCATCACCGTAAACATCCAGGAGATCATCATGCAATTGAAAAGCAATGCCCAGATTTTTGCCGAACTCATAAATGTAATTGCTGTTTTCAGTTGAAGTATTTGCAATGAGTGAACCTGTTTTCAGTGAACACGCAAGCAATGCTGCCGTCTTCAATTCAATCATCTGTAAATATTGGTTGATAGACACATCATTTGCTGATTGGAAAGTCATGTCCCATTGTTGTCCCTCGCAAACCAGCAATGCAGACTCCAGAAAATGATTCATTACTTCCTGTGAATTTTTTTTATTCACCTGCATCATCATTTGGCAGGACTTCACAAACATGGCATCACCGGAAAGTATGGCAATGTCGTTGTTCCATTTCGTGTGGACAGTTGCCTTTGATCTCCGCAAAGGAGCTTTATCCATGATATCGTCATGAAGCAACGTGAAGTTGTGAAACACTTCAATACCAAGGGCTGCAGGCAATGCATCTTCATATTTTCCATCAAACAA
>JBDTTM010000102.1:0-11184 GCA_039930605.1 Bacteroidota bacterium | reverse complement strand
TATCCATATTTCAAATCACCTTTAATCGGGGAACCGATTTTTGCTAACTGTGCCCGGATCTGGTGATGTCGGCCTGTTTGCAGGTCAATTTCCAACAGGAAGTAGCGGTCGCTGCTCCTGATTATTTGATAGTCGAGTTCAGCCCTTTGTGCACCGGGTTTTTCCAGTTCAGACGCATAGCTTTTATTTTGCTGTTCATTCCTTTTCATGAAATGAATCAGTTTAGCACTATCTGCCGGTGGCTTATCTTTTACAATCGCCCAATAAGTTTTTTTAATCGCTTTGTCTTTAAACATTTGGTTCACTCTTTCAAGTGAGCGGCTGTTTCGGCAGAAGATTACGATGCCAGTTGTGGGCCTGTCGATCCGGTGGGGAATACCAAGGAATACATCGCCGGGTTTCTTGTATTTCTCCTTGATGTATTCCTTCACCTTATCTACGAGTGGTTTGTCGCCTGTTTTATCCGCCTGAACGATGTCACCGGAATGTTTATTTACGATAATGAGGTGGTTGTCTTCAAATAAAATGTTCAATGGTTTTTGATCTGTCATATTTTGCGAAAATAGACTTCATTCTTCAACATCTCAATTCGTTTGATGGTTATGTAGGAGCTTGGTTTGAAAGATCCCGCTCCCGAGGCTTCGGTATCCATTAAATTCAAACGGACTTACTACCGATTTTCACGAATCCGAGGCCGCGAAAATCAGCATTTAAGCTTCAATTTGTAAGTAAAAACTAAAATATAGATAATTCCGTTTAAACCTTTAGCCGGACCACCCGGTCAGAGAGCCAAATTCCCGGAATATTATCAATTAACAAGTAATTAATCCTTTAAATAAATAGAACAATGAAAATTAAAAACCTCTTTCCAATAATGATGATCGGTGCGGCACTTGTAAGTATGACGCTGGTCAACGGATGTAAAAAAGAAAAAGAAACCTCCGATGAAAATTTTTCTGCAGAAGCGCAGGATATTAGTCAAAGTGAGGATATCAGCACTTCAATTGACAACTTGATTACAGAAGCATTTAATTCCAAAAGTAATACAGTTGATGGACGGTATACGAATCCAGCAGCTGGCGAACTGAGCGATTGTTCAACTGTGACCTGGGATTCATTGCATTCAACAGTTACCATTTATTTCAACCACTGTGCGGGTCGTAACGGCCATACACGCGATGGTTCTATCATCGTTACTTATACAGGAGGGGATTATTGGACGATGGGTGCTTCATGGGATGTAGCATTTGATAACTTCTACATTGATGACAGGCAGGTAACAGGTTCCCGTCATGTTGAAAATGCAGGTCCTGAAAGCAACGGTTGTATCTGGAACATTGTTGCCAATCTAACTTTCTCGCGCAGCGATGGAAGCACACGCACCTGGACAAGCACACGTACGCGTGAAATTACAGCAGGATACCGCGACACTGTTTGTTCAAACCACGTATATAAAATCAACGGGACAGCAACGCATGCAGATTCACAGAGTGGCAACAGTGCTGACCTTACATTCTCAAATATCATCCGCGACCTGGATTGCGCTTATATCACTGCAGGAACTATTACTGTTGTTCCTAACAATAACCGACCGCAACGCAGTATTGATTTTGGATCCGGCAATTGTGATGATGTTGCAACAGTTACGAAGAACGGGCAATCAAGAGTTATTCACCTCGATGGCGGGCATCATTGAAATCCTGGATTCTCTGTTTAATAAAAAACTCCTTCTATTTCGGAAGGAGTTTTTTTTATGAATGTCTAATTGTTTGACCGTTCTATTAAAAGCAATGAATTTGATTCTATTGAGGAGCACCGGCATCATACCATTCCTTCAGTTTTTTCAAGTCACACGCACTGAGGGAAGACCCTTGAGGCATATCTTTCAGGTCGAATACGCGGCTTTTAAAAGAGCCATTGTCAACTTTTTCCTTTATCAAATCATAACTCGTGTACTCACCGCCGCCCTCCTGTGTTTGGTTCGTACCATGGCATGAACTATTATTTGCACAACTGGTATTGATAATGGAACTAATTAATCCATTGTACCTGATCTCTGATGATTTATAAATGCAGGCATTCGGATCATCTGCTTTATCCTTCGTGCAGGATGCAATTGCTGAAACGGCAATGATTGTACTGACTACAAAAAGTTTACGCATTAAAAAATGATATTAAAGTTTTATAAGTTTACCGGAATAGTTTCCTTTTGCGGTTGCGAAAGATACATAATATGTTCCCGCGGCAAGTGTTGCAACATTGATTTCAAAATGGTTATCTAAAGATTCATTGTCAACAACACGGACTATAACACCAATTGAATTATAAATGCTTACGCGGTTAAGTTGTGTGGATTCGCCAATTATCAGATGGGCAACATCGGCTACCGGGTTTGGATAGAGTTTTATTTCTTCTGATGAAGAAATGGTTTCAGTCCATGTGGTAAGGTCTTCAAACAAGGTGATATGATCCAGTTTAATGATGTCCCCGCCGGAGGCATTATTGTGGTTTGAAAAATTAAATGCGCCATAGAATATAACGTCACCAGACCCTGCAGGTGGAGCAGTCCAGTTAAAACTCCATGTAATTGTCCCGGTGCCGGATGTACCAGCCGCAGTGTGGGTTACATATTTACCGGAACCTACCAATTTTGTTCTGGCAGCATCAGTAATTGTGATTACTCCAAGTTTGGCACCGGTCAGGTTCTGGGGTGAAATTTCAAAACCAAACCGGTTTTTGGCAGGATCGTTACATATTGCTTCGATAATATAAGTTGAGCCCGGTATATAACCAGTAGGAGGAATGTTTGTAGTGAGAATTCCAGTAACGTTTTGTGAGGTTCCGGAATGGCAATTCGTGCATGATTTTGTATCTCCCGGTGAACCAGTCCTCATCGATGGGGCTCCGGCATTATTGGCAGTCAGACTGGATTCTGAAAAGAAGGCGGTGCCTGCAATTAAAAGTGCCATAGTCAAAATTGTAACAAGCGAGCGTAAATTTTTAGTCATGGGAATAAATTTTAGCAAGCAAAAATAGGCTCAGGGAGAAGAACAACAGTAGAACAAATTAGTTCAATCGTGGTACTTTTCACGGACAAACTTCCTGTATGATTCTGGAGATAGGTTAGTTTGTTGTTTAAAAAAACGGCTAAAATATGACGGGTCATTAAAATTCAATTCAAATGCAATTTGTTTGCTATTAAAATCTGAATGTAAAAGAAATCGCTTCGCCTCAAGTGTAATTCTGTCTTGGATCAGTTCCAAAGCAGTTTTCCCGGTTGTCTTTTTCGAAATATCATTCAGGTGATTGGGTGTAATGCTGAGTTTATCTGCATACGCTTTCACCTTATGCATCGTGCCGAAATTTTCATCAATGAGCTGATGAAATTTGCGGACCAGGATTTGAGATGCACTGTCAGCACTTGCGTAAGCCTTACCGGCAATAAAAAATGGCCGGCATTTCAATAAAAAAATACTGAGGTAGGAAAATAAAACCTGGTCGCGGTAAGGATGATTGTTCTTGAATTCATTTTCGATCTCAGCAGAAATTTTCTGTAATTCCTGTGATATTTCATTTGCAGAAGATAAGATGGGACTGGCCGTTTTATTAAAGGCAGGATAATCAGTCAACAGGTTGTTCTTTGAAGCATGGAGGTGAAAAAAGGCGCTTGAAAAAATAAGTACATAACCTTTTGCATGCTTATCACGATGGAGCATGTGTACCTGTCCGGGGGCGACAAAATGCAACGAGTGATCTTTTATTTCCCGGTGTGTAAAATCAAGCATGTGATCTCCGCCACCTTTTGTAAAATGAAAAATCTCATAGTAGTTGTGACGATGTGGATCGCGCGCATTATAACCGCTGTTGTTGTCAAGGCGTTGAAACTTGAATGACAACTCCGCTTCTTCACGTGTAAAATCATCAACGGGTATGAGGGTGCTCACGGTGCGAAGATAATCGGTTAGAATAAAATTTCCTCCATAAAAAAGCCCCTCATGCTTTTCTGCGTGAAGGGTCTTTATTTTTTGCCGACGATAATTAGTTGGAATTCGGCTTTGGTGATGTTTGAGGCTCTGCGGCTGCTTCAGCTTTTGCTTTGTCTGCACAGGCTGCACGTTGCGCAGGTGTACATGCTTTCGCATCGCCATTTTTGCAGCAGGATTTCATCGCGCTACCATGACAGCTTGCAGCAGGAGTTTCCTTGGCAGAAGCCGCTGGAGTTGCAGATGCTTCTTTTTTGGTTCCCTTGGAAGCAGTGGGAGCAGGTGACTGTGCATTCACAGCATTTACTGCTACGAAACATACCAGGGATAAAACAACGAGAATTTTTTTCATAATAATTTTATTTAAGATTGAGGTTACAAAGATAACCAGATTTCTTCATTGTAACAGAAACCGGGATAAAAGAGCGGTTAATTTTAAGTTAAAGAAAGCTGTTAAAAATAGTCCATTCAAACATTTTTCTACCTTTCGCCGGAAATGGATTTCAAAGAAAATCTCAAAGTCGCACTTCAGAGTATTAAAAGCCAAAGGCTTAGAGCCACGCTCACAGCATTGATTATAGCCATTGGGATCATGGCATTGGTGGGTATTCTCACTGCCATTGATTCTATCAAAGGTGCTATCAACTCGAATTTTACGGCAATGGGAGCCAATTCCTTTACGATCCGGAACAGGGGGCTGAACATCCATGTAGGTAATAAGGGGCGCAGGGCAAAGAATTTTGACCCGATTGATTATTATGAGGCCACTCGCTTTGTCGAGGAATTCAATTTCCCCTCTACTGTTTCTATTTCAACTTTTGCATCGGGGACTTCCACGATGAAATATGAAGGGAAGAAAACAAACCCGAATATAATTGTAATGGGCGCGAATGAAAATTATCTCCATACCGGTGGTTATACTGTTGATAAGGGAAGAAATTTTTCGATGACAGAGGTTCAATACGGAGAGCAGGTAATAATTCTTGGAAGTGAAATTGTAAAAAAGATCTTCGGAACTGTTGATCCCGTCGACAAGTTAATATCAGTGGGAAGCATGAAATACCGCGTGGTGGGAACATTGAAGGAAAAAGGTAGTGCCATGGATTTTAGCGGAGATAAAATGGGCATCATTCCTTTGTTGAATGCGAAAAATAATTTTCACCGGCCGAACATGAGTTTCACAATCACCGTCAGCGTTACAAATGTAGGCATGCTCGAAGCTGCTATCAGTGAAGCGACCGGACTTTTCCGGATCATCAGGCGGGTGCCGATCGGTGAAGAAGAGACCTTTGAAATCATGAAGAGTGACAGCATCGCAAATATTTTGATTTCTTCTCTGAGTAATGTCACCGTTGCTGCAACCCTGATTGGATTCATCACTTTATTAGGCGCAGCAATAGGACTTATGAATATCATGCTGGTAAGTGTTACTGAACGCACACGTGAAATAGGAATCCGGAAAGCAATTGGCGCTACGCCTAAGATCATACGCAGACAGTTCCTGACTGAAGCAGTTGTGATCTGCCAGATGGGTGGCGCCTTAGGTATTATACTCGGAATTGCAATCGGCAATATTGTATCTTCTCTCATGGACAGCGGATTCATCATACCATGGAACTGGATTTTCGGTGCCATTGTACTTTGTTTTGGTGTGGGAGTTGTATCGGGGTATTATCCTGCAAGGAAAGCGGCAAGATTGGATCCGATAGAAGCGTTACGCTACGAATGAAGAAAGAATCAAGACCAAAAGAGTCAAGAGCCAGGAAGAAAGAATCAAGACAAAAAAGGTAGAATCAAAAAAAGAGAATCAAGAAGAGGCCAGATTCAACCTGGAATAAAATTTTCGCAGCGGATTACCTGGTAATGAGGAATTTTTTGCGGACAACAATACCTTTTTCTCCGGTAACTTTTAGCAGATACAAACCCGCGTCCATTTTTTGAATATCAAGTTCAATATTATGAGGCAGGTTGCCTGAAATCGGATTTGAAACTTCAACCTGCTTGCCCAGCATGTCTGTAATCCAAATTGATTGAATTGCGAATTGCTTACTGCTGATACTCAGTTTTTCATTGGCTGGGTTTGGAAAAACAATCGCTCCGTTATTTTCTAAATCATTTTCTGCTACTGATGTCACAGAGCTACAATTGAGGTAGTGAGGAATGTGTCCTGTCGTATCAATCACAATATTTTCATCTCCCGGCTGATAAAAAACGTAGACGAAATAAAAAAGCATCATTTCATCTGTAGTTGATTCACCCAGGCTTACGTTCTGTGGAGGATCGTTCGGATTTTCCGGATTGTTGGTAGTGTTATCATAAGTTGCCTCACCATACAAAATAGTTCCGGCAGGCAGGTGAATCGGTTTCTGGAAATAATATGCGCCCTGCCAATGGAAATTCCAGTGCGGTATGGTTTCAAAATGAATGGTGTCTCCAACAGGAGTAATTGCATACGAAGTCATAGAAATACAAACAAGGTGTGCATGTGGAGCAACTGAGAGAACAGAAACATCTACCGGAATAGTATATTCTTCATGAAATGTTTTTACAGTATTGGCAGGAATAAATAGCGGTCCGTCAACAATAGCAGATGAGTGATCCAACGCAGCAGCATCTGCAGCTTCCCTTACTGCCACAGGACTGAAAATAAAATTCACACGCGTGGAATCAGTCAAACCTGAAGAGCTCAGAGGGTAATGAATTTGTATGATAATGCGTGAGCCCGCAGGAACGAACATTCCCATATTGGAAGGCAGGAAATACGGATCACTTCCCGGCACAAATCCTCCGATGAGTTGGGATGAAGGGCTGCCCGTTCCACCAAAGCTGAGATAGCCGGGATCAGGATCATTGTTGTCAAGCTGAACGGGTGTATTGCTATCGTCAGAGAAGATCAACACATGATGGACAGCTGCGCGGTTGCCCGGAACTACTTCAAAAGCTGTAATGTATTCATCAGTTGCAAATGGATTAGAAATTACGAAACAACGATACTCGTCATTGTTTAATGTTGGCAGGTTGTAAGTGCCAATCGAAGAACTGAAATCAGGATTTACAAATACTCCACCGGCAGCGTAGGAGGGAGGTGTCATTGCAAGGGTTGTATCCCCGCTGGGAGCACCGTTATCAACCCAGTTGGTGATTTGGTTAATCTCATCCTGCGACAAAGTTTTCTGATGCGCATATTGCTGGTAACTTACATCAGCCAGGAAAGGAGGCATCAATTTGTTTTGAACCTGGTTTTTGATTTCGGAAGCATTCGCCAGTGCATCGCTATAAGTAAGCAACGGAAATGGTGCAATGCCATTCTGATTGTGACAGGAAGTACAATGGCTGTAAAGGATGCAGGAGATATTATTGGCCCAATTCTGGCTCTTCGCTGAAAGGTGAATTAGAAGAGTAAATGACAGGAGTAAATATTTTTTCATGTATTTTAATTTTGCAAGGTGAAGGTAATAAGAAATTGCTTTTATGCAAAGTCCCTATGGCATTGAAATAAATCTGCCTGTCTCGCTTAATTGACGCAAGACCGTTTGTATCTCTTCAGGTTTTTGAGTTCCAATTAAAAGACTCTTCCCATTTTTCAAAACCAATTGAAATCCCATGTTGCCGGAAACATTGTAAGCTTTTCCGGAGCGAAACAAACCTAAGCGCAATCCCCATCCTCCATATTCACTTATAGGATTGTATTTTCTTACATATCCTTTTTCAATTTCAGTCCAGGATATAGTTTGCTGCCGGGTATGAAATGGAAAAAACCGGTAGGAGATGCCTGCTTCGCTAATTTCGGTTTCCAGTCTCAATATCAGCAATAAAATAATTACTAATAAATTCAAAAAAGCATAAATGTAAATGGAGCCCAGGTAATGGTGGTGGCCCGGGATTATTGCACGATAAAAAATATTTAATTCAATGCATGAAATAATAACGATAAGAACCCAAATCCACCACTGCCTGAATTTTTGTTTCTCGCTGAATAAAATAGACTTTAAATCCGGATTCATACCTCATTGCAAAAATACGTACATTATATTTGCATCAACATTAAATATATGAAGCCACATGGATAATCTTCCGGATCCTCATTACATCGCAAAGAAATGGTTGAATGCATTCAACGAACATGATCTGGAAAAACTTCTCGAACTATATGATGCCAGTGCTGTTCATTTCAGTCCGAAATTAAAAGCGAAGAAGCCGGAAACCAACGGAATGGTGAAAGGAAAGGAAGCCATGCGTGATTGGTGGCGCGATGCTTTTCAACGCCTTCCGGGACTTGTCTATAAAGAGCAATCGTTGACAGCCAATTCAGAACGTGTTTTTATGGAGTATGAGCGCATTGTCCCGGGAGAAGAGAATATGAATGTGGCTGAAGTGCTGGAAATTAAAAATGGATTGATTTCCGCTTCAAGAGTTTATCATGGATGATCTTCCAGGTTCAAGTCGCTGACACACCCACAGCCCTCTCGCTAACACACATGCGCCAGTGCAGAGGGGAGATGATTACGTACTATTTTAAAATTCCATACAATAATTCCGGCT
This sequence comes from Bacteroidota bacterium, assembly GCA_039930605.1. Taxonomy (GTDB): domain Bacteria; phylum Bacteroidota; class Bacteroidia; order AKYH767-A; family 2013-40CM-41-45; genus JAPLDB01. Next base: position 2,659 of record JBDTTM010000102.1, on the reverse strand, counting down.
TTAAGTCCTCTTAGATTGTTGACTTCCGCACGAGAACAGACACCCCCCCAGCCCCTCTCGCTAACACACATGCGCCAGTGCAGAGGGGAGATGATTACGTACTATTTTAAAATTCCATACAATAATTCCGGCTTTAAGTCCTTTATTGGTGTTTTGCATTCATATACAACTCATGTATTCAAAAGCATGTGTCAATTGTAAGATAAATATTTTGCAACGTCTAAAAAACAAGTTCTCACAATCCGTCTTCTTTCCAGATCCACTCCTTAGTGGAGGCATTGTAATATCCAAAATGTTCTCTGCGATCGAAACGGATTACATTTTCTGATACCCATTGGTATTTTTCAAAACTACAATCAATCAGAGTTGTTCCGGATTTCGACAAAAGTCCCAGCCCTTCTCTACTCTTCATAACAGCCACTTCGTCTTTAAAGGATGAAATCATATCCCATGTCGGTGGAATAATTGTTTTGCCAGACACATTAATAGTCCCGAAAAATTTACCGATCCTGACTACTGCCACGTCTTCAGAAAAAGTAAATACCTGGTCAAACTTAAAAGGTATGAGGGTTTTATTTTCAAGGTCTATGAACCCCCATTTATTTTTTTTGCGTGCAGCTATGGGGAGATCCGTTTTGTAAAAATTAATGTCATCATAAATTGCTGGAATAATTTTGGTTCCCATGCTGTCGATGAGCGCAGATTTACCTTTCTCCCTTACTACCGCAAATCCATTGTTGAATTCATTTTTTTCCATCAGTTGCAGGTCAAAATCATACTGGAGGGGAATAGCAATTTTTCCATTTTGATCTGCATATCCGAACTTGCCATCTTTGGCAAGAAGTGAAAGCCCTGAAGAAAATTTAGACACAGCATCATAAATTACCGGGATTACCTCATCACCGATCCGGTTCAATAAGCCGAACTGATCGTCCTTCTCCACGCGAATCAAACCGTTTGGCTCAATTACAATGGATGAATATTTTGCAGGGAGCACCCAGTGTCCGCTCCTGTCAATGATTCCGATTTGTTCCTCTTTACCTGCAATTGCCAACCCTCCTGTAAAATCATTTGCAACTTCAAATTGTGGTGGGATTACAATTTTTCCATGTGTGTCAACGTATCCATATTTAGTAGAATCAAGAAAAAGTATTCTGTCGTCAAAGGGAGCATCAACTTCATTGTATCCAGGTGGTAGAAGCATTTCTCCGTCACGGTTGATGACTGTTTCTTTTCCGTTAATCCTTACCAACGCGAACCCGCCTTCAAAGGGATCTGCTTCATCGAACTGAAAACTGATTTCGAGCTTCCCGCTTTTACTGATGTATCCAAATTTTCCATTCCTGTTCACAGCACAAAGCCCTTCGGAAAATTCATCGACTTCATCGTAAAGGTTAGGGATTATCTGTTTTCCTTCCTCGGTAATAAAAGTGTAGTGGTTATTTTTCCTTGCAGGAAGCAGGGCAATATTAGACAGGCTGAAATCTTCTTCTACCTGTTTCCTGTATTTGAAATCAGGGTAATGATTAAAGAAATCAGTGAGGTTGTTGGGTCGGTTTATTTCCAGGTAACGATGGTACAGTTTCATCCATGAAGCCTGGGCATTTTTATTGGCCGGATATTTTTTCGCAAATGAATAAAATGCCTCTGGCGATTTCTGTTTTGTCGCAATGGCAAAGAGTGAATCTTCCGCCTGCAGCCTGTAAGGGCTCTCAGGATAGTTGTTGACGAATGATGCGAAAGACTGTTCAGTGCCGGCAGCGACCTGTTCCCTGAAAAGCCTGTCTTCATATCGTTTTTTTGCTTCCACACTTTGGATGCTGATGGGGTATAGGGTAAAAAAATATTTGTAACTCTCACTCGTGTTTTTTCTTTTTGCCTCTGCAAACGAGAGCTCATTTCGTTTTACGATAGCCGAATCACTTATCACTGACCACTGATAGTTTTCAATAAGTGCATTCCAGCTACGAATGTTATTTTGATTCTCCACATCCGCGTATGCAAGCCTTGCTACTGCATCTTTCTGCATATTCAGCTGGTAGGGACCAATGTTGTATTTACTTTTCAGCTTTTGTTCTTCCTCTGTTGTGAGGTGCCTCGAAAAAGTATCTGCAAGCAGAATATATATGCGTGCGCTGTCAAGGTTATAAAACGGATTGTTGTTACGTGATGAGATAATACTGAGTCCGTAATATGCCGGGACAGGATGTTTTTTTAATGCTGCGAAAAAACATTCCCTTGCTTTGAAATAATCATGGATATTCAATCGCTCAAAACCATACTTTATATTGTCTTTTGAGATTGCCGGGTTAAATGAGAAAAACAGCAGGATGAAAATGATTGTCTTCAGATGATGAAGGCATTTCATACAGGATTTATTTACTGTGAATACTTCAGGCAAAGCTTTGTAGTTTAAGAGCTGCTATTGAATAACTGGTTTTCGACAGATTTTGGGTACTGGAATGGTTAGAAAAGGATAGAAATTGGAATGACACAAATAGAAAAAGAAATCGCTACATTGATAAATTTGAGGAATACTTCTGCATTTAAGATGATTTGTCAAATATAAGGAAGTAATCCGTGAGGTTTGATTTACTGGTTTATCTTTGCGACTCATTTTTTCAAAAGAAATATGCCAACGAAACTAAAAAGTTATGTC
>JBDTTM010000101.1:0-11227 GCA_039930605.1 Bacteroidota bacterium | reverse complement strand
ATAATGAACGTAAATCTTCAAAAAATTGGTTCGAACTCAGTCCGGTTTGGAGTACTTATATAAGGAAAATGCCGCTGAAAATTCAGCGGCGTTTTTATTTTGGTGAGATGTTCAAACTTGCCAGAAGAAAAACAATAAACGTTGTTAACCGCAAAAAGTCGTACCATACGCCTGAAGTTACTAATTTTGACACAGCAACCCGAAATAACAAAACTTGTTGATCACCTTTTCCGACACGAAAGCGGAAAGATGGTTGCGGTATTGGCACGAATTTTCGGGATGGAAAATTTAGACCTTGCAGAAGATGTTGTACAGGATTCATTGATGGAAGCAATGAGCCAATGGCAGTACAAAGGAATTCCTGGCAATCCATCTGCCTGGCTTTTCAGAGTAGCGAAAAATAAAGCACTCAATATTCTTAACCACGAAAAATATAAAAGAAAATATTCTTCCGATGTCGCACATTACTTACAATCTGAATGGACTGTTGAACCTGCATTGAATCATCTTTTTTCAGAACAACAAATTCAAGACGACCAGTTGCGGATGATTTTTACCTGTTGCCACCCGTCTATATCTCCTGATTCACAAATTGCATTGGCATTAAAAACACTTTGCGGATTTAGTATTCCAGAAATCGCAAAAGCATTTCTTACCAATGATGAAACAATAAATAAACGCTTAGTAAGAGCCAGGCAAAAAATTCGTGATGATAAAATTCTGTTTGAGGTACCGCAAGAAAAGGAGTTAGCGAAAAGATTACAAACAGTTTTAGAAACGATTTATCTTTTATTTAATGAAGGTTACAGCGCATCAAAAGGTAACGATATAATCCGCTATGAACTTTGCGAAGAAGCCATCCGCCTGACAAAAATTATTTCAGACGACAAAACTATTCAACAGAAAGAAAATGTTTTTGCATTGCTGTCGCTCATGTATTTGAACGCTTCAAGGTTTAAAGCCCGACAGGATAATGAAGGGAATATACTTACGATGGCTGAACAGGACCGCTCTCTTTGGGATAAGCAAATGATAAACATTGGGCTTAACTATTTGAACGAGGCAACAAAAAATGGTGAGGTAGGCGTCTATCATACCCTTGCAACAATTTCCGCTCATCATAGTATTGCAGCAGATTTTAATGCTACGAACTGGAATGGAATTCTTTCTCTCTATAATCATTTAACATTGCTTGATCATTCGCCACTTGTTTTATTGAACCGAACTATCGCAATTTTTAAAGTAAATGGTGCTCAAAGTGCCATAGCAGAAATAGAAAAGATTGAAAACCTTCCTTCTCTTCAAAAATACCATCTGCTATACTCTACCAAAGCAGAATTCTATATTCAATTAGAACAATGGGATAAGGCAACTGAATATTTAAAAAAAGCAATTGATCTTTCTTCTATTCAGGCAGAAAAAGAACTATTGCAAAGGAAGTTTGATTCTTGCTCTGAAAAATTATTTTAGTCATTTTGTCCCTTTTCGCTATTCTCATTTGTCTTTACGGAATAATCAAACAATTAAAAAATTAATTAAAATGAAAGAATACTTACTCATCATCAGAACAGAAGGAAGTGTGTGGACAGACCTTTCTCCGGAACAACTTCAAAAACACATGGAGCATGGTTCCGCGTACATTAACAACCTTGCAAAAGAAGGTAAATTAAAAGGTGCCAACCCCGTAGACAAAGGCAGCAGGATTGTAACCGGTAATAATGGCTTAATAACAGATGGTCCTTATAACGAAAGCAAAGAAGTGATTGCGGGTTATTTTCTTATTGCAGCCAAGGACATTAATGAGGCAGTAGAAATTGCCAAGGCAAATCCGATTTTTAAAGACATTCCTACAAAAATTGAAGTGCACCCAATGATGCCAATTGGAGGAGAATAAATTCAATCTTAAAATGAAATGCTTGTAGGTGTTAAATCATTTACAGGCATTTTTTTATTAACCAACCTCTCATTCACTTATCTTGCAAAAGAATTGAATGTCATGTCCCTTCTTTTTAACTTTGTTTGCCTTTAGTATATAAATTGCCGTGAGATAAAGTTCATAAACACATGAAAAATAAATTACCCTTGTTAATTCTACTTGCTAGCTTGAAAGCACTTTTATCAGATGCACAATTATTTACAGATTTGCATAGCGGTTTTCCAACGCTCACAGGTGCTTCAACTGCCTGGGCTGATTATGACAACGATGGCTTGCCTGATTTTGCACTGATTGGTTTCTCAGGTGTTACAGCAGAGCTCAGCCAGATTTATCACAATGACGGTGGCGGTACTTTTTCAATTGCCTATGTCATGTTTTTCAAAGTTTCAAGTGGAGCTGTTAGCTGGGGCGACTATGACCATGACGGAGATTTTGATTTAATGCTCAATGGACAAAACGGTGGAGGCGGGCCAGTAGCCGTAACTACCATCGCTAGAAATGACGGCGCCGGTTTGTTCATAGAAATAACCGGGACTATTCCAGGTGTGATTGGTGTAACCCGTTGGATTGATTACGATGGTGATGGATGGCTTGATGTGCTTTCCTGCGGTTTGGGTGCTTCGTTAACCGCAGATTCAACACGGCTTTTTCACAACAATATGAATGGAACTTTTACTGAGATTCCTTCTAACCTTCCGGGGTATCAAGCAAGCGATATTTCTATAGTTGATTTTGATAATGATAGTGATATGGATTTTTTTATAACAGGAGGAACAATATCTGCAACCACGTTTCCTGTAACCAAACTTTATCAAAATGATGGCATCGGTAATTTTACAGAGGTACCATTTGCATTTGCAAATCTTTCAACAGGCACTTCAAAGTGGGCAGATTATGACAATGATGGTGATATGGATGTATTGTATGATGGAATTGATTCTACATTTGGAATGGGTATCACGCTGCTCTACAGAAACGACAATGCAGGAAATTTTACGCTGATTACTACTAACCTTCCGGGGAGCGGTGAACCCGGTTCGGTAGATTGGGCCGATATTGACAATGACGGTGACCTTGATATTTTACTTGGCAATCCTATGGCATTGCTTCGAAATGATGGAGGTAATATTTATACAGATATATCTCAAATTGATTTTCCCGAAAGTGTTCCCAATTCATTTTCTGATATTGACAATGATGGGGACCCTGACATCTTATTTGTTGGCACAAACGGTGGCTTTAATTCATCTACTATTTTCAGAAATGAGAATGTTAACGCGATCGATCAAATCAGCAATCAAATTGATTTTGCTGTTTCTCCCAATCCTACGATTGACAAATTTATGATCTCATTCACAAGCGTTCAAAATCAAATCATAGAAATAAAAATTATTGATGTCTTTGGACAAGATGTTTTTTACAGTAAAGTTGAAAACACTTCACATCAAATTGTTTTTAATTCAACTACATTTTCTAAAGGTGTTTATTTTGTTAAAGTTTCTGATGGAAAAAAGCTATTAATTAAGAAACTAATCATCAACTAAGCATGAAAAGGGTTTGGTTAATTGAATGTTGGTATTTAAGGCAGGTAAATTTACCTTCGTAAATATACCGGCAATTTTTTTTAAAACTATATGTCCCTTTTTTAAAAACCGTTTGTCTTCAGAGCAAACAAGTAAAAATTAACAATTTTAAAACCAAAAAAATGGACATTAAACATCAATTACAATTAAAGGCTACAACAGAACAAGTGTATGAAGCAATCTCAACACAACTAGGTTTTGAAGGATGGTGGTCGCAAGTATGCCACATATCTTCCCAAGTCGGAGAGTTATCTTTTATGAAATTTGTAAAGGAAGGCAGAGATGTAGGAATGTATTTCCGAATTGACGAATTACAAGTTGATAAAAAAGTAGAATGGACTTGTGTTCAAAACGGAAACCCGGTTTGGGTTAACAGCAAACTTTCATTTGAAATTGAAAAAACCAATGACGGTTGTTCACTCACTTTCATACATAATAATTTTGATGAGAAATGGAAAGACACCCCACCTTATGTAATGACCGTTGACGGCTGGAAATTTTTCATGCAGAGTTTAAAATCATTTTGTGAAACCGGGAAAGGACAACCTTGGGGATAAATCAAAAAAAATAATTAAACTAAAATAAAAAACAAATGAAAGAATTTATGTTACTTATCAGAACAGAAGGCGACCATTTGGCAGCCATGTCGCCCGAACAACAACAACAGCATGTTCAAAAAATCGGTAATTACATTGGTAAGTTGATGCAAGAAGGAAAATTAAAAGGAGCGCAACCGCTTGACATGGAGGGAAAAATGGTTCGTGGAAACAAAGGAGTTTTCAAAGACGGACCTTATAATGAAAGCAAAGAAGTAATTGTTGGCTACTTTCACATTGTTGCAAATGACTTGGATGAAGCAATTGCAATTGCAAAAGCCAATCCCGTTTTTGAAGCAGGTGAAGCAACAATTGAAGTTCGTCCAATTAAAACAATGGCTGGCATCAACTAAATAAGGTCAAAATGAGACGGAAAAAAACAATCAAAATGATATTAGCAATCATTGTAGTATTCGTTCTGATAATCTTCACTTTCACAACCTACAAACATATCAGACCAATTGCATGGACCATGCACAACAAAATAAATCAAGGAGTATTTTCAGACAAAGCAATTGAAGGATATGACCCCGTTGCATATTTCACTCAACAAAAAGCGGTGGAAGGAACAAAAGAAAATTCATACAAATGGAATGACGCCACATGGTATTTTTCATCGGCAGAAAATATGAATCTCTTTAAAGCAAGTCCGGAAAAATATGCTCCACAGTTTGGCGGCTATTGTTCCTATGCCGTTAGCACCGGATTCACGGCCAAGATTGACCCCGAAGCATGGCAGATAATTGACGGAAAACTTTATCTCTACAACGACCAAAGCTTCAAAAGCAAGTGGAATGAAAACCCGAAAGAGAATTTAGAAAAAGATATTACAAATTGGTTGAAAACGAAATAACAATTTTAAGAATTGTTAAGTTTTATTTTTTCTCTTAATTTACTTCAACTACTACATTTGCTTCAAAAATGAAGGGTTTAAAAATATTATCACTTCTTATTCTGACATCAGGGAACATCTTGAATTTGCATGGACAGACATTTCATAATTTAGATTTTGAACAATCATGTGATTCGTCCCAGACAGGTTTTTGTTTTTGGAACTTGTCATGGGGAGGGAAAGGCGCTTGTGTTCCCGAAGTTTTCGGAAAGAATAAATGCTTATTAATCACCGGCAAAGTCGAAGGCGCAGTTGGATTTGCTGAACAGTCTTCAACTCTGAATAAATATCCGGGCCTTCAAATCATTCAGCTTTCAGCAAGGATTAATTCTGATAGTGTGCAGGGAAAAGGTGCGGGAATGAATTTAGGGATTTATGATTCAGACAACAATTTGCTGGTGACGAAGGATATGGGCTATGCTTCTCTAAGTTGGGTAACGGGAACTAAAGCTTGGAAAGAATATACTTTTTCAGCAATATGCCCTGAAGGTGCAACTAAAATTAAAATAGGAGCAATCCTTTATGGAAAAGGAAAAGCACGCTTTGACGATTTTAAAGTTTTGCTTTCTCCTGTTGCCGGAAGAAACCCAAGTGCATTGGCTACAAAATATATTTCTGCCGTATGTGATACAATTGCAAAGCATTCTCTGGTAAAGGACTCCATCAATATAAACGCACTTAAAGTCGTTGCGCTTCAAATAGCAGGACAAGCAAAAAAATATTCAGACTGTTACACGGCTGTTGAATATTTGATTAACTCTTTAAGAAATTATGGCGATTACCATTCTTTTTTAATGAAACACGATGAGGTGATCACTTGGAAAAACGACACCTCGGCAAGTGCAAATATTATCTATGCTCAAAGCAAAATAATTGATGGCTGCGGATATATTTCTGTCCCTCATTTCGCCGGAGGTAATGCTAAATTAATGCTTGCGTTTGCGGATACCATCCAGGCAGCATTGAAGAAACTTGATGGTTCAGGAATAAAAGGTTGGTTAATTGATTTAAGAGAAAACACAGGAGGAAATATGGAGCCCATGATTGCAGGATTAGGTCCCCTTTTCAGTTCTGAAAAATTAGGTTCATTAATAGATGTAAATAATAAACCCGACAGCTGGTATTATAAAGATGGAAGGTATTGGGGAGATGGATATGAAGGATGGCGTGTTTCAAACCCTGTCACACTTACCTCAAAACTGCCTATTGCTGTTTTAACCAATGCTCAAACAGGCAGTTCAGGTGAAATCGTAGCTATCTCTTTTATTGACAACGCCAACACAAAATCCTTTGGACAGCCTACCTGGGGATTGACTACAGGAAATGGCAGCTTTGATTTAATGGACGGAGCAAGAATGATGTTAGCTTCAACCATCATGGCTGACAGAAATGGAAAACTTTATCACGGCAGAATAAGCCCGGTTGAAATAATTGAGCAAAGCAGCGACAAAAAAGAAGACATGGCAATGATGGCAGCGATTAATTGGATAGGGAGTAAACACTAATATGAATTAGAACAGTTTGAAATGATCGCAACAAATTTCAACCTTCATAACCTGACAACTGGCTTCTGTTATAGCTTCAGACTTTAAAAAATAAAAACATGGTAGATGTTTTAACCGAAATCATAATTTCAGCACCCAGGGGCAAAGTTTCTGAGTATGCCACCAACCCTGACAATGCTCCCAATTGGTATGTAAATATAAAATCCGCTGAATGGAAAACTCCAAAGCCTTTACAAGTAGGAACGCAAGTAGCTTTTAAGGCACAATTTCTGGGACGACAACTGGCATACACTTATGAATTTATAGAATTTATTCCGGGGCAAAAATTAGTAATGCGAACTGCCGAAGGGCCATTTCCAATGGAAACCACCTATACATGGGAAACAATTGAAAATGGAAGAACACTTATGACATTACGAAATGCAGGACAGCCCTCCGGATTTTCAAAACTATTTGCACCACTCATGGCAATTATGATGAAGAAAGCAAACAGGAAAGACCTTGTATTATTAAAACAAATTCTTGAAAGAAGAACTTAAAACCTTGAACTATAAAAATGTTTTTACACTATTTTTTTCAAAATAATTGACGGAAAATTTTTCTTCTATAACGACGCAAGTTTCAAAACAAAATGGAAGGAAGATTTGGAAAAGGATATTACTGACTGGTCGGAATGAACGACCCCGCGGCAAGCTGCGAGGTATTCGGCGAAGGAGAATAAAATAAATATTTTAAGTATTGTTAAGTATTGATTTTCTACACTGGATAATCCAAACTCTATTTTTGTTTCTACATTCATTTACTTTAATAAAGTAAAGGGTTAACTATTCTTAATTTTTTTGCGTGTTTTGAAATTGTGGAAGATAAATTGGAAGAACACAAATAAATAATGTCTGAATTTATTAAAAGTCAAGGCAGACGAATCTTAAATTTTACCCGTTCAGCAGCATTAAATCCCTGTTCAGCACATTCAATTTAGAATTGAATGCAAACTACTCTAACGTTGCATTGTTATCCAATTTTTTAAATAAATATATATAATAAAATCATGAATAAATTAATATTATCAGGTAAACTATTTTTATTGCAATTCATTTTCACCCTGCAGGCAAATGCCCAGCTTGCAACTGAGTTTGCAAACACTTCCTTAGGATTTCCTACCACAATATCTGTAATTACGCCCGCACCGGAAGCAGCACGTCTTGCTGACCTGGACGGTGATGGTGACCTGGACGCTGTTATCGCAAATGGAAATTTTAATTCAGGGTTTTCAGTTCTTCTCAATCAGGGTAATGGCGTCTTCGGCGTCGCATCTCAATACACTACAGGATTTGAATCGTGGGATGTTATTGTTGCAGATTTTAATAACGATAATATTCCTGACGTTGCTGTAACAAATCGGGGAGCAAGCTTTACAGGTAATACTGTTTCAGTATTTCCGGGTATTGGTAATGGAACATTTGGAGCTAAAACAAACTACACTGTTGGCAATGGACCTGTAGGTATAACTGCTGCAGATTTTAACCTCGATGGATTTATGGATATTGCTGTTGCCAATAATGGGGGATTTCAAACCGGAACAACGGTTAGTCTTTTAACTAATAATACAACCGGTGGTTTTCTGCCTGCTGTTACAATTGCTGGAATACCGATGCCTTATAAATTGCAAGCTGGGTTTATTGATGGAGATAGTCTGCCTGATATTATTGTTGCCGATGAACAGGAACAAATTACCTTACTGCATAACACCGGAACAGGATTTACGAATACAAATTATGTAATGCAGACTACCCAAATTAATAATTTATATGCAAGTGTTCAACTCGCGGATATTGATAACGACCAGGATTTAGATGTTTTTTACTCAAGCCTTGGAACACAAAATATTTCACTCAGGCGCAATCTCGGAAACGGAATATTAGATTCAATTGAATTGATACAACTTGATTTTTTATATGGCGGCACTCCAAGCTTCCAGGTAACAGATTTAAATAATGACGGATTTAAAGACATTGTTGCTGCAACAGCGAATGCTGGAGGAGGCGATGGTTATCGAATAGTTTTTAACCTTGGTAATGGAACATTTGGTCCTGAGACCACAGGCTCCGCAGGTCAATATACTTTCGTTATTCTTTCGGGTGATGTTGACGGAGATGGAGACGAGGATCTCTTAACGGTTGACAACTATTCAAATGAATTGACGATGCATAGGAACAATGGTTCAGGTCAATTTCCAACGCCTGTTTTATTCAGTGCCGGCCTGCCAATTGTAACAACAAAGCTGGATGCTGCCGACATTGATAACGATGGTGACCTTGATATTGTAACCTCTGCTGATAGTCGTACAGCAATTGATGTTGCAGTAACACTTAGTGTTAATAATGGCAATGGAACATTTGCACCTGCAGTAAGTATTTCGGGTTTTATTGGCGGAGTAGGAGTTAAATTTCGCGACATCAATAATGATAATTTTCCTGATATTATTTATGCATCAGGAATTAATTCAGCACCTTATGATTTTTTTACAGCTATTAATAATGGTAACGGGACATTTGCTGCTCCACAACGATGGAGCATGAATTCTTGTGGATGGAATGATATAGATGCAGTTGATTTGGACAATGACGGTGATTTAGATGTGATTATTACTGAATGGCTGGGTTGTGGAGCAGTTCCATTTTCCGGACAAAGAGTTTTTATCAGTTATAATCAGGGTAGCGGAATTTTTTCTGCCCCTTTAATCAAAATTGTAAATGTAGGTCCCGGAGCAATTGCGCTATGTGACTTTAATGAAGATGGTTTTGTGGACTTAGCTACTGGACAAACGACCACAGTTGATATCTCATTAAATGACGGAACCGGAGATTTTCTCCCACCATCATCTTACACAATGGCACAATCTCCTTTCGATATACTCGCAACAGACTTTAACAATGATGGACACGTCGATATTGCTTCTTGTAATTACGGTTCGAATCCCGGAGACTATAGTATTACCATTCGATTAGGAAACGGGGATGGAACTTTTCAGAATACGCAATTGATAAATGCTGCATATTCTCCCAACCTTGCAAACGTTTCAGGAATTGCAGCAGGTGATATAGATAACGATGGCGATATTGATTTAATTGTTAGCCAGAATGCATCAAACGATATGAGTATTTATTTAAATGATGGCACTGGCTTCTTTAGCTTTGAGCATAGACTTTGTGTTTATTACGGATTCAGGTCTCCGTGGTTTGCAGATTTTGATGGAGATGGAATTAAAGATTTAGCAGGTCTTGTTGATATTCCTCCAAGCGGTTTACAAAGTGCATTGACAATTTTACCAGGTATTAATACCGGAACCGCTTCGGGCGGTGCAGGCTTATCGGCTTGTGGTAATGATGTAACAGGAATAAATAATCAATTTGAGAATAATGCGGACGTTTTGATTTCTCCCAATCCATTCAATAGTACAACCGAATTAACTTTTAATATGCTTGCCTCTGGTAGATGTGAAGTTGCAATTTACAATTCTATGGGACAAAAAGTAGAAGAAACTTTTAATAAAATTTTAAATGGCGGCAAGCAGAAAATAATACTTTCTAAAAATCATTTGGCTCCTGGTCTTTACCAAATTCAAGTGCTCATTCCAGGCAAAATATTTAGTAAAAAAATCCTGATTCAGGAATGAATAACCCCACAGCATAGCTGCGAGGTATTCTTTTGATTAAATTATCTGACGTAAAGCGACAACAAAGACAACATAGGAATTAAGACAGCAGTCAATTGGATAATAAGCGGAAAGTGCCTTGTCGGGAGACAATTTCATAGCAATAGTATCACGAACGGACAACAAGTAGCTTTGCGAAAAAACCGGGCACACTTCTAACTAAACAATATTTGAAAAATTATTTGATTCTTTTTTTACTAATCATTTTATCAGGACAAAGAATATTTGGTCAGCCTATCAATTGTCCGGAGTGTAAATATCTATTAGACACGACCATTCATATCATGAAAATAAATTCAGTCAATGCGAAAACCGTTGATTGGAAAAAAGTTGAAACTGAAATTAATAATCTTTCAAAAAAATGTCAAAATCTTTATGAATTGGGACCGTCATTCAATTATTTATACAATGCACTTAATGACTTTCATGGCGCTTTTTTCATTGGAGATTCATCCTATAATTGGGAACAAAAAGCACCTGTTTACAGCAAAGCAATTAATGATGAATTTGAAAAAGCTGTACATGGTATTCCCCTTAAGACTGCAATTGTGGAAAACGAATATGGGTATTTAAGAATTCCTTCTATGATGTCATTTTTATACGGACAGAATGTTTCTGACAGCTTATGCAGACTTCTCAGACAAAATATTAAAGGTCTTATTATTGACTTGAGGTTAAATGCAGGAGGGAACATGTATCCAATGTTGCTTGGAGTGAATCCCGTTTTGGGTAATGGAAAAATAGGTTCATTTAATGTTAGTGGCAAAACAAATCAGGACTGGCTACTACAAGACAATAATTTTTATGTTGATACAACTTTAGTAACGTCACTAAAAAGCGGATGTATTATCAGGGCAGATAACATACCTGTTGTGCTGATCTGTAGTAATTCAACAGGGAGTGCCGGCGAAGATTTTATTATTGCGTTTAAAGGTCGTCCTAACACAGTTTTAATTGGTGAAAAAACCGCGGGATATGTAACTATTAATGACGGTTTTGT
>JBDTTM010000100.1:0-11341 GCA_039930605.1 Bacteroidota bacterium | reverse complement strand
CCACCATTTGCTCGGGAGAAGTTACCGCCGGGAATGAATTCGGAAATACAAAAAGTGTATAACCGTTCATGTCTGTAGTGTCAACCTGGAAATGATAAAAACCCTGCTGCTTCAGGTTGATGAAATTGGAATCTCCCGTATTATAAGTAAATGAAAAATCCGGGAGGTAATCAAAATCATCACGGACATCATAACTAAAAGGTGGAGGGGCAAGTGGAAAGAAACGGCTGTATCCCCTCACATCAAGTTTTTTCACCGCAGGATCACGGTAGACAACCTTAATGGAATCATGATCATTGATGTAATTCTTAAAAAGTGGCCATGCATCACCTGTTGTAAATGACAAAAAGGATTGCCGGCTTTCCGGTGATACATTGTCGACCTGTACATAGAATTCTTCTTCAAAATTTTTCTGGTTGTCATGAATGGTTACCAGCAACAGCATTTCGCTTTTCCTTGTTAAACGCATCGGAACTTCATATATTTTTTGCTGATTCTTTTCTTCTTCGTTAATGATGAAACCAGTGCTGCCACTATCTAGAATAACATTAATTGATTCATAAGCTTCGGCAAGGCGGTAACGGATAGTAAAAAATGCCTTGAAATGATCATCGCTTTGCCTGCTGAACAGGAACTCTTTCGTATTCAACCTGACCAGCAATTTTGTAGTGCTGTCTGTCTGATGGGCGACTAAAAATTCGGGGTGGTAGAACCTGTCATTATTGCGGTAGAGGTCAGAAAGATTGACTACACTGAGGTCCTTGGTTGTAGAGCAGGAAATAAAAATAGATATTAAAATTAAGAAGCAGGAAAGGGTTGAGAAGGAAATAGTGCGGTTGAACATTTTCTCAATCTTCATTTTCTGCGCGTTCCAGCAATTTGGGTGAAATACTTTTGGATGCTTTCGCTCCCAGAGATTTTATTTTCTCTACGCTACTCACCAGGTTACCGCTTCCTTCACTCAGTTTTTTCATGGCATCATCGTAACTGCTTTTTGAGTCAATCAGTTTACTTCCAACTTTCAGCATATCATCCGTAAACCCTGCAAATTTGTCATATAGTCTTCCTGCACGTTCTGCAATTTCCAATGCATTCCTGGTCTGTCTTTCCTGCTTCCAGATGGATGCAATCGTGCGTAAAGTAGCAAGCAGGGTAGTGGGACTTACCATTACAATTTTTCTGTCCCATGCAAAGTTGTATAGTTCATTGTCGGCCTGCAGCGCACTACTGAAACTTGATTCAATCGGCATAAACAACAGCACAAAGTCAGGACTGTCAATCGCAGAAATGTGCTGGTAGTTTTTTTCACTAAGTAGCTTGATGTGATTTTTTACAGAGCTTATATGGAGTAATATATTTGCTGCCCGTTCATCATCAGTAGCACTGTTCACCATGGCTTCGTAAGCAATAAGAGAAACTTTGGCATCAATCACAATGTGTTTTTCATCTGGAAGAAATACAACCACATCGGGTTGAATCCTGCGCCCTTCCTCATTGGTACTGCTGACCTGTGTTTTGTATTCCTGGTCTTTGATGAGACCGCTGCGCTCCAAAATTCGCTCGAGAATAACCTCTCCCCAGTTACCCTGCTTCTTCACATCACCTTTTAATGCACGGGTGAGATTATTAGCTTCTGTGCTCAACGCTTTATTCTGATCCATCAGTAACTTGATCTGTTCCTTCAGTGATATCCGCTCTGTTGATTCAATTTTATAAGACCGCTCAACTTTTTCCTCAAACTCTTTGATTTTTTCCTTCAATGGGTTCAGAATGATATCGAGGTTGGTTTTATTCTGCTCCGTAAATTTTGAACTTTTTTCTTCCAGTATTTTATTGGCAATATTCTCAAATTCAGTTTTGAATTTTTTTTGCAGCTCTTCCATCTCCATCTTTTGACTGCCGAGTTTCTCTGTGATATTTTCATTGGTCGTTTTGAGCTGGGCGATTTGCCAGTTTAAGTCGAGCGTAATTTTTCTTTCTTCATCAAGATTGATGGTAACAGTTTCTAATTGCATTTTTTGCTGAATAGTTCTTTCGCCAAGCGCCGCTTTTTCCTTTTCAACCTCACCGATTTGTTTCAGTAGGCCCACTTCGCCAGACTGGCTTTTATTCCTTGAAAACAAGAACCCGATAGCTAAACCGGCAAGGATCCCGATCACAATGAGCAATATATTCATCTATAAATGTTTTTGTAAAAGTAACGAATCCTTTGAAAATTGAACGAGACATAGCTTTTATAGAGCGTATAGGTTGCACTTAAGGTTTAATCAAAAGAATTCCGTGTATCTCTGCTACGAGGTTTGTTCTCTCCACGAAATAAAACGAACTCCTCGGTGAAAATTGGTGAAATTTGTCGCATCATTCACCGCATACCCGGCACCTTTGTTGAAGGATTATTCCTTTAAATTAAACCTCGTCTGTCAACATCCCTAAGTTGGAGTTCAAGGTGTGAAGTTGGTTAAACTTGATCGTTCATTGATACAGGATTTCAACCTTATGAGATGGAAATCAGGATTTTATCTATACAAGTGCAAAATCTTAAAAGGAAATATTTGTTTCTCATTGATTTTTTTTGTTGATTTCAATTTTGCATTTTGCATTCGTAATTATCGAAATCAACCATGCCACTCACTCCTGAATCAAAGGCTGAAATAATCAGCAAGTTGAGAAAAGCACTTGAAAAGTGTACACCTCCAATGGTGATCTCAAAGCTATCAAAAGACGGAATGGAACTCATCGGTAACAAGCCGGTTCCTTATGGATACAAGAAGGAAATTGTTCCGGGCATGTATTTTTCTTCCTTCGTTGCAAGGAAAGACATGGTAAGTTTTTATTTTTTTCCTATGTACATGAACGATCAGTTCAATGAGCTG
Source organism: Bacteroidota bacterium (assembly GCA_039930605.1). GTDB lineage: Bacteria > Bacteroidota > Bacteroidia > AKYH767-A > 2013-40CM-41-45 > JAPLDB01. The sequence continues at coordinate 8,468 of JBDTTM010000100.1, read as the reverse complement.
ATTCCTGATTTCAAAAAAACACTGAAAGGAAAAACCTGTTTCAATATTAAAAAACCTGAACAGGTAAATGAGAAAGAACTTGCTGCGCTTTTAAAGAAAGGAGTTTCGGCCTGGAAAAAGATGGGGTATATGAAATAGGTTTTTCAGTTTGTTTAATTCAATATGATTGCGAAGGACTAACAAAGCGATGCATACTTTAAAATTATTAAAACTTATTATTTATTTTCTGGTTGCGGGTGAATTGTCATTATTTCCTATGCAATCTTCAGCACAATTTATTGCTCCGGCAAAAGTTCCCGTTCATATCAAAGAATCCTTTAATATCCAGTTTCCCGGCGTGAAATTACCTGTTTGGAAATTGGTGTATTTTGGTGTCAGGGAGATCCCCAGGTATGAAATAACATTTACGAATGAGAATAACAGGTGGTGGGCCCAGGTTGATACGTCAGGCAAACTACTTGAAGTCGAAAAGCGTCTTTACATGGAAGATATTCCATCAAGGATTGTAGAATACATGGATTCAAATTATAGGTATTCAGAATTGACAGAGGCCAGAAAAATATTTTTAGCAAATGGAAATTTATATTTTCTTTTATTGTCGAAAGGTGCAGTCAAATATTCGCTGCTGTTGAGAGAAGACGGTTCTTTGTTGGTGAGTAAGTCTAACCTTGCATGGTATATTACTTCGTTTGCACTTGCATGCTTTGTGGGGAGTATTGATATGGATTTGCGTCCATTAGTCTCATCTGCTCCCGATTTTTTCAAAAATTCTCCTTCTTTGCGAGATGAAATAAATGAGCAAAAGTGAAAAGTATCATTGCTGATGCGTTCTTCCCGAAAAAAGTGTGTCATGTTTTTATTTTACTTTCTTCTTATTAAATATTTCTGCAGAAAAGGAATTCCACTTACCTTGTCGCGAGAATAAATATATGCTGATGAATAAAGCCCTCATAATTTCAATGGCCATGATTGCAGTGTCATGTAATATTTCCAAAGAAAATAAAACTGCAGATATCAACCCGCAGTTTGAAAATTACAAAAACAATTTTGTGGATGCACTTTGGATAGTTTACCCGGAATGGGCCAGCAGCCAGGGATACCATAAGTACGATAGCGTTTTGGTTGTTCCTGACGAATCCAGCCGTAACAGGGAAATGGCTTTCATGAACGCCAACATTGATTCATTGAAAAAGTATGATGTGAATCAGCTAGACAACAATAACAAGACCGATTATTACATGATCGAAAACCAACTCAATGGTACGGTCTGGGCATTGAATGTAGAAAAAACTTATACCTGGAACCCTTCCCAGTATAATGTTTCAGGTCCATTTGCAGAGATGCTGAATAATAACTACGACTCGCTGGATGTAAGAATTCATAATTTTTACCTCAAGATGGCGAACATTCCTGCTTTTTATGAAGCCGCAAAAAAGAATATCAGCAATCCAACTGTAGAGCATACGCAACTTGCGATTGACCAAAACCTGGGAGGTATTTCTATTTTTGAAAGGGATCTTCAGGATGCATTGAAAAAATCTCACATGAGCGACAGTGAGAAAAAAGATGTAGAGAAACGTGCAGGTGAATCAGTCAAGGCAATTAAAGATTTTTCCGATTGGTTGAAAGCATTAAAAAATGAAACGCCACGCAGCTTCCGGCTAGGGAAAGATTTATATGCGAAGAAGTTCGAGTACGATATTCAATCCGGTTATTCTGTTGACCAGATTTATGGACAGGCAATAGCACACAAAAAGGAACTGCACCGGCAAATGTTTGCCCTCGCTGACAAGCTATGGAGTAAGTACATGGGTTCGCAAGTCAAACCAGGCGATTCATTACTCCTGATCCGCCAGGTGATTGATAAAATTTCATTTGAGCATGTAATGCCGGATTCATTCCAGGCCGCCATTGAAAAACAACTTCCTGTTTTGGTGGAGTTCATTAAAAAGAAAAACCTCATTTACATCGACCCTTCCAAGCCATTGGTTGTACGGAGGGAACCTGATTATATGGCTGGTGTTGCAGGAGCTTCTATTTCTGCTCCCGGCCCTTATGATAAAAACGGAAATACTTATTACAATGTTGGAAGTTTATCCGGCTGGGATAACGATAGAGCTGAAAGTTATCTGCGGGAATACAATAAATACATACTCCAGATTCTCAATATCCACGAGGCAATCCCGGGACACTACACACAATTGGTGTACAGCAACCAGTCTCCAAGCCTGATTAAATCTTTGTTCGGAAGCAGCAGTATGGTGGAGGGCTGGGCAGTTTATACAGAACGCATGATGCTTGAAAACGGGTATGGTGAAGATGAGCCTGAAATGTGGCTGATGTATTACAAGTGGAACCTAAGAAGTACATGCAATACCATCCTTGATTACAGCGTGCATACAAAAGATATGAGTAAGGAGGATGCCATGCACCTGTTGATGGATGAAGCATTCCAGCAAAAGACTGAAGCAGAAGGAAAGTGGAGGAGGGTTTCAGTTACCCAGGTTCAGCTGTGCTGTTATTTCACAGGCTATACCGAGATTTATGATTTCCGGGAAGAGATGAAAGCAAAATTGGGCGACAAATTTAGCCTGAAAGAGTTCCATGAAAAGTTTTTAAGCTATGGCAGCGCACCCGTTAAATACATAAGGCAATTGATGCTGGCGGAACTCGATGCGGGCAAAAAATAAGTTCTGCATTTCTTAAGTGAAAGTTAATTTTTTCTCAGGGATTTAATTTCCAGTTACTTTTCCTGCCTTTAAGCCTGTTACATTGAAATTGTCATGTAGCAACGTTTTCAATTCAATCAGTAATGAAGGATTTCATCAGACATTAAAATTCACAAATCATAACCGCATGAAAAGACTCTTTACTTTTCTCGTACCTGTTTTTATTACTGTTATTTCCGCTGCACAGGAAATTGTGCCAACCAACGAACATGACCGCCTCCAGGGCATAGCGAAGAGTTATGACCTTAAAAAGAAATCATTAGTCAATAATGTAAAGTTTAGAAATGTTGGTCCCACCATCATGAGCGGACGCGCAGTGGATGTATGCGTGAATGACAACGACCCGACTGAATTTTATGTTGCCTATGCATCGGGCGGATTGTGGCATACAACAAATAACGGGCAATCATTCACGCCTCTTTTTGACAATGAAGCAGTCATAACTATCGGTGCTATTGCAGTGGATTGGAAAACACACAACATCTGGGTCGGAACCGGTGAATCGAACAGCAGCCGAAGTTCTTATTCAGGTACTGGATTGTATTTCAGTTCCGACTCCGGAAGAACGTGGCAACACAAGGGAATGGTAGAGACGCAGCACATCGGGAAAATTCTCATCCATCCCACACAGCCCAATACGCTATTCTTCGCTGCTGTCGGACATTTGTTTTCTCCGAACAAATACCGTGGCGTTTTCAAAACTACAGATGGCGGAAGTGCATACAAACAGGTTCTGTATATTGATGATAAAACCGGCGCGATCGACATTGCGTTTGATCCTGTAAACCCACAGATCATGTATGCTGCAATGTGGCATAGGGAAAGGCAGCCGTGGAACTTTATTGAAAGTGGATCCACGTCAGGAATATACAAGAGTGTTGACGGTGGGGATACATGGAACTGCGTAACAAAAGCTGGAAGCGGCTTTCCGCAAGGGGAAGGTGTTGGACGAATAGGCCTTGCAGTCTTTCCGAAAAATCCTGAGATTGTTTATGCCATCATGGACAACCAGGATCACAAACCTGATACAGCTAAATCTGACACGTCCGTAATTAATGCAAAGGACCTGAAGAATATTTCGAAAGAAAAATTTCTTGCCCTCAACGATAAAAAGCTCGAAAAATTTTTACGCGAAAATGATTTTCCTGAAAAGTATTCTTCCTCAGTTGTAAAAGAGTTGATAAAAAAAGATTCCATAAAACCAGTTGATGTTATTGATTATCTCAACGATGCCAATAATTCACTATTTAGTTCGCAGGTAATCGGCAGTGAAGTTTACCGGAGCAATGATGCCGGAAAATCCTGGAAGAAGATGAACAAAACTGACTTGTTCAACCTCACTTATACCTACGGATATTATTTCGGGCGGATTGTGGTTTCTCCAACTGATGAAAATAAAATTGTTGTCTGCGGATTGCCTTTGCTGATGAGTAAAGATGGAGGCGAAACATTTTCATCCATTGACGGTGCCAATACTCACGGAGATCATCACGCCGTTTGGATCAACCCGAAACGTGATTCACACTTCATTGATTGCGATGATGGAGGACTTCACATTACTTATGACGATGGCAAAAACTGGTTCAAAGCGAATACACCTCCTGTAGGACAATTCTATTCTGTGAATGTGGACAATGCAAAACCCTACAATGTTTATGGAGGCTTACAGGACAATGGTGTTTGGTGGGGTTCATCTTTAAGCGATCCTGATGATAAATCATGGATGCAACGCGGAGAAAATGATTTCAAAGCTCTGTATGGTGGTGATGGCATGCAGGTCCAGGTTGATACACGTGATAACAACACTGTTTACAGCGGATTCCAGTTTGGATATTATGCAAGGATTGACAAGACAACAGGCAGGTCAAAAGGGATTCATCCCAAAAATGATTTGGGAGAACCTAACTTCCGGTTTAAATGGCAGACACCGATATGGCTTTCGCGGCATAACCAGGACATTCTTTATATGGGAACCAATCGTTTTATGCGCAGCATGAATAAAGGTGATGACATGAAAGCAATTTCTCCTGACCTGACTTTGAGCAATAAAAAAGGTGACGTACCATTCAATACAATCGTCACAATTTGTGAAAGTCCTACAAGGTTTGGTCTCATCTATTCCGGCACTGATGATGGCCTTATCTGGGTTTCAAAGGATGATGGCTACACATGGCAGAATATTTCTGATAACATTTACAAAACTTTTTCAAAAGTTCCTCCGGGTCTTTGTGTGACACGTGTTACTGCCTCTGCATTTTCGGAAGGTCGTTTGTATGCATGTTTCAACGGACATCATTTTGATCATTTCAACCCGTATCTTTTTGTAAGCAATGACTACGGAAATACCTGGAATGAAATTGATGGAGACCTTCCTTTCGAACCCATCAACGTAGTGAAGGAAGATGTAGTAAATGAAAATATTTTATTTGTGGGAACAGATAACGGACTTTATACTTCCCTTGATCGGGGGAAAAGTTTCATGGCCATGACAGGAGGTTTGCCCAGGGTTGCAATCCATGACATGGTGATTCAACCGAGGGAAAAGGAACTTGTACTTGGAACTCACGGCAGAAGTATTTACATCGCAAAGTTGAATGAGATAGAGCTCTTAACTGATTCTGTACTTCAGCAGCCCGTGCATTTATTTCCTGTTGCTGACGTAAAAATATATTCTGAGCTTGGAAAAAAATACAACCCGTTTTCAGAAACTCCGAACGGCGTAAATATTATTTTCCCGTATTTTTTAAAGCAGAAAGGAGCAACCATCAGGATCAAATCGGAAAAAGGTTTGTTGCTGAAGACCATAAAGGATAGTTCAGAAGCCGGATTGAACTATCAGCCATACAACCTCGGGATTGATTCAGCAGTAGTGAAGCAATTCGAAAAATCAATGTCAGATAAAAAATCTAAACCGTTTGTCATTAAACAGGCTGAAGACAAAAAATATTATCTCGTTCCCGGAAAGTACAAAGTGGAAATAGTTGATGCTGCAGGAAATGTAGCTTCCGGCGAATTCAAGGTTAAAGGAAGAGAAGATGATGAAGAAGGAAGGGAAGAAACCAATGGTATTGAAATGGAAAGCGAAAGGGAAATAAAATAAATCCTGTTCACTAGCTTTTACAATTTTCAAAGTCGCTATAGATTTCAAATATCGGATCAGTGGGAGTGCCCTGATTCAACAATTTCGAAGGCGATTAATGGTTTTTTTGAATAGGGCTAAGCATATTCCAGGTGCCTATTGCATTGAAAGACAGGAGGATATCGGCAATTTTTGACCAGTAATTAAATAAAGTGTATATTGCGCCCGATTCACACACAGAACACTCCCACCTTCTGCTTTTGCGAATCTCAACTTTGCTCGCTGAAGCATGACGAAGGCGAGTCACAATCAAATTTATTTATTCTAAATCATTTTATGCCATTTAAATCATTACAAATTATTGAACCCATCCTGAAAGCTTTGAAGGACGAGGGCTACACAACACCAACACCCATTCAACAACAGGCTATTCCAATCGTACTTGAAGGAACCGACTTATTGGGTTGCGCCCAGACAGGGACAGGAAAAACAGCAGCTTTTGCAATACCAATTTTACAACTGTTAAGTGCGTCTCATGCACAAGACAGGAAAAGAAAAATCAGGAGCCTGATCGTTACACCTACAAGAGAACTCGCGATACAGATCGGAGAAAGCTTCAATGCTTACGGAAGATATACAGGATTAAAGTCAACAGTTATTTTCGGTGGTGTGAATCAAAGTTCACAGACCAATGCATTAAAACAAGGCATTGACATTCTCGTTGCTACACCGGGTCGATTGCTTGACCTGATGAACCAGGGATTTATTTCTCTTCATGACATTGAAATTTTTGTGCTGGATGAGGCAGACCGCATGCTTGACATGGGATTTATTCACGATGTAAAAAAACTCCTTGCAGCCTTGCCACGCAAACGTCAGTCATTGTTTTTCTCTGCAACGATGCCACCGGAAATTGTAAAGCTTGCCGGAACCATTCTGCATCATCCTAGTAAGGTTGAAGTGACTCCTTCAGCAACTACGGTTGATACCATTAACCAGAAAGTATTTTTTGTTGATAAAGGAAATAAGAACGCACTCCTCCTGGATATTTTGCAGGATACAAATATCAAAACTGCATTGGTGTTTACGCGTACCAAACATGGCGCTGATAAAGTCGTTCGTATTCTATTAAAGAGTCATATAAAGGCGGAAGCCATTCACGGAAACAAAGCGCAGAATGCCAGGCAGCGCGCACTCACAAATTTCAAATCACAATCTACGCGCGTATTGGTAGCAACAGATATTGCTGCGCGCGGTATCGATGTTGATGACCTGGAATATGTAATCAATTTCGAAATGCCGAACATTCCTGAAACGTATGTTCACAGGATTGGAAGAACGGGCAGGGCTGGAGCGAATGGAACGGCTTATTCTTTTTGCGATGCAGAAGAGAAAGCATATTTACGTGACATCGAAAAGCTGATTGCGAAAAAAATTCCTGTAATTGAGAATCATCCTTTTCCACTGATGGATCATAATCCGATACCTGCTCCCAAACAACAGCAAGGCCAGCGGAGAAGTCAACATGCAAGACCCAAACAATCACACACGGGCGGCAAACAAAGCAAGTGGAGCGGAAGGCAACGCACGAGTGCAAGATAAACCAGGTTTGTAAAAATCCAGGAAAGATAAACCGGGAGATAATTCCCTCCTGATTTTTTTATTAAAAATACAAAACCCCGTTCGCTAAATGCAGACGGGGTTTTGTTTAATTGATATTAATAGGTGTCTTACTCCACAGTCACTTTCACTACCTCATTCATTCGATCACCATTGAGATGTAAAAGGTAAATGCCTTTCGCGAGTTGAGCCAAATCAGTTTCATGAATATTTGTTCCTGCAACAGCTTTCATGTTTTCAGTCAATACAATTCTTCCGGCTAAGTCAGTAACGTTCATAAGTACGTTTCCGTCTTCTGATGCACTGAAATTTATGGTGATATTTCCACCTGTCGGATTTGGATAAACATTTACAATGTTGCTTATTGAACTGCTCATCTGTGATTGCCTGCACGTAATTGTATAGTTAAATGAAGTATTAGATGAACTTCCACAACTGTTAACTGCTGATGCTGTAATCACTCCATTGTTGTTTCCAATCTGAACAAGAATTGATGCGCCATAAGGAGGATTGCTCAGGATAGTAGCATCAACGGGAACATTCCAGTTATATTCTGTTGCACCGGTTGACCCAATTGTCGTGTAAGTTTCGATACCTCCTGCACATGGCGAAGCATTTCCTGTAATAGGTGCTGGTACTGAAGGGGCACCTCTCACTGACAGGCTGCGGTCACCGCCATCACCACAGGAATTTACTCCATGAACAGTTATGGTGCCCGAAAGGAAATTTGAAGGGAAGTTAATGGATACCCCACTCAGGTTATTTGGCGGAACAATTGTAGCACCACCTGTTATACTCCAGGCATATGAATTTGCGCGGCTTGATGGAATGGCCACGGTGAATGATACTCCATTGTTATTACATAAACCTGTTGTTTGTCCGAGAATATTTCCAGGAGTTCCAGGTAATCCGGATGAAATTCCTTTGCATCGCTGACTGCTTGCGAGTCCACATGAACTTAAGGCAGAAACGCATACAAGTGAACCCGCAGGTATCACAGCCGGGAAAGTGATGCTACAGCTGGTTCCGGCAGGATTTAC